>CAIWHI010000507.1 GCA_903912435.1 uncultured Bacteroidota bacterium
CCATCTACGTAATACAGCAATTCGTCGCTGTCTATATTGCTGTGATGGTATGGTGCCGGAATAGCCAATGGATGGTAATCATATAAACGTGGCACAAACGAGCACACCACGAAATTGCGGCTCTCGAAAGTCTGATGGATCGGTGGTGGCATATGGATGCGGCCTGTGAGCGGCTCGAAATTGAATATGCTGAAGGTATAAGGATAGTGGTAACCATCCCAGCCTGCCACATCAAACGGATGGTTGGCATATACATATGGGAACATTACGCCCTTCTTTTTGATATAAATATCAAACTCACCCATTACATCATGGGTCAGTAGGTTTGATGGTCTCTTGATGTCACGCTCACAAAATGGAGAATGTTCCAGCAATTGGCCAAAATCGTTCCTGTACCTGCGTGGAGTGAAGATTGGGTCGAATGACTCTATATACAGTATTTTATTATCTGTAGTATCGAAAGTAATCTGGTACACTGTACCCCTTGGAATAACGATATAGTCACCATATTTGAACGAAAGCTCGCCATACATGGTAAGCAGCTTGCCGCTACCCTTGTGAATGAACAGCATTTCATCGGCATCGGCATTTTTATAAAAATACTCGGTCGATTTCATTGGCGCGGCAAGACCTATATGCATAGCTGCATTTACGAAGAGCGTTTTGCGGCTCTCCATATAGTCCTCCACAGGCTTAAGTGCGAAGCCATTAAAGCTCATGGCGTTAAGGCCGTTTTCAATGGCAATCTTGGGTGCTACCGAATAAGGTTTGCCTTTTTGTTTCACCCTCGTTGGTGGGTAGAGGTGGTATACCAGCGAAGATAGCCCCCCGAAACCCTGGGTACCTACCAATTCTTCCTGGTACAATTCGCCATTTGGCTGGCGGCTAACGATATGTCTTTTATCCGGAATTGTTCCCAGACTATGGTAAAATGGCATGAATAAATAATTTGCTTGCAAACCTATTTATTCACTCAGCTAGTATTCATGACATTTGACAGCAAAAATCCTGACCTTGGTCAGAAAATAGGGTGATTTTCAGCGAATATTATCCAATGAAAACATTTATTTAAACAGTCTTACGATTATACGCTAATATTTGGAAAAGTTGATGGTAGAACCTACGAGCCTATTACAGAGGATTAAGATTTGACAAATTCTAAAGTTGTCAAATCTTATATCCGCATGACAAAACAAACCCAAAATATACAGGTCACCCCATCGGGGTGCAAGCTTTGTAGCAAAACAAACGAAATATGATGTACCCCAATTTATGGGGGAAACAATAGACTAATGGGAAATCAATATTTTTTGGCTAACCCTCCCGGTCGGGGTATTTGCTGTAAGTATATATAAGCCATTCGGCACATCAAGTTTTATTTCATTGTCTATATTCGTTTTGATATTAAATTCACTAAGTACCTGGCCTAATAAATTTACAAGAGATAGGCTTATAGGTTCAGTCAGAGCTGTGTTTACAATAACAGCTATTTTACCGTTACTGGGATTGGGGTAGGCAGTAAAAGATTTAGACAAGTCATTGATTGAATTTATAGCAACAGTATTTGTAATCTTTCTAATCCTACTATTACCAAAATCACAAATGTATATATCTCCTGAATGGTTTACATAGACGCAAGTAGGTGAATTTACCTGTGCTAGAATAGCTAGATCCCCATCTCCACTATAACCACAGGTACCATTTCCTGCAATAGTAGAGATAACTCCCAGTGAATTGACCATACGCACTCTGCAATTATTTGCATCTGTAATATAAACATTACCAACTTCGTCTACTGCAACACCACATGATCGATTTAATTGGGCGAGGGTTGCAGGTTCATTATCCCCGCTATAGCCACGTATTCCTGTACCAGCAATTGTAGTTATAATTCCTGAAGTATTAATCTTTCTAATACAATGTCCTGCGTCTTCTGCTATATATATATTGCCTGCATTATCTAAAGTTATCCCATAAGGTGAATTCATTGTTGCCAATGTTGCAGGACCATTATCACCACTATGTCCTATTAATCCAGTACCTGCAATAGTATTAATAAATCCCCTGTTATCTATTTTTCTAACCCTATTATTCCCGGCATCTGATATATATATATTCCCACCTGTATCAATAGCGATTCCTATAACTTCTAATTGTGCAGTAGAAGCCGCAATGTTATCACCATTAAATGTAAAAACTCCATTTCCAGTTAATGTGCTAATTTTGCCATACACATCGATTTTTCGTAATCTAAAATTTCCATCATCTGCAATATAAACATTACCTCTATTATCTACAGCTACACCATAAGGTTGATTAATTTCTGCTGCAGTTGCATCACCCCCGTCACCGCTAAAACCTGCAACGCCCGTGCCTGCTATAGTAGTAATAATACCTGTGGTACTCACTTTTCTTACCCTATTATTATCTCTATCTCCAATAAAAATATTACCTGCATTATCTACGGCAATACCTATAGGATGATAAAGCTCGGCCGCAGTGGCGGCAGAGTCATCGCCCAAGCCCATGGTACCTCCACCGGCTATAGTAGTAATAATCTGGCTCCTGCCTATGTGGGCGGCAAATACGCAAAGAAGCAGGATAATTAGTTTTCGTGGCATAGCAGCTATCAATTATGGTTTAGAACCATTGTTGTCCGACAAAACGAAGTTAATTATTAATAATATATTTTAAAAATAAAAAGGGGCGATAATCGCCCCAGATGTTGTTTATTTGTCTTACCACAGATTCATAACCAACATGAACAAAAGTAGGACATTTGTCGGACAGCACATTTTTTCCCAGATACTTTCTTTGTCTTCCAAAGATGGGCTGGCCTTGATATTTAAATCAACCGAAGCTGATAAATGGTACAAGTCCATAAAAGCATGGGACCATTACGTTACAATGATGTTTGCTGTCCTTTCTGGTTGTACCTCTCTAAATGAGATAGTTATGGGACTTGGTGCCTTTGAAGGCAAGCTTAACCATGTTGGGTTGGAGAAAGTGCCGCCCCGAAGTACTCTTGCAGATGCAAAAAAGAACCGTAGTTCAACAGTTTTCAGTAAAATATATGAGCATTTGAGTGCATATTATCGACCTAATTTGTCGGACAGTACCCTTCCCCAAGCGGTGTTATCCAAACTGTTCATTATTGACTCTACCGTGTTCGGGTTATTCAAGGATATTCTTAAAACATCGGGTCGCACACCTACCGAAGGCAAGAAGAAAGGAGGTATTAAAAAGAATACCATGATGCAGGCCTCCTCGCATATGCCAGTATTGATAAGATTCAATGCCGCAGCCGATAACGACCAGAAGTTCCTTAAATACGTTAACCTGCCCGCTGGCTCTTACTTAACGATGGACAAGGGCTATAACAATTATAAGGAATTTGCGAGATTTTCGGACAAGGGCGTTTTTTTTATTACCCGTCAAAAGGATAATGCCGTTTACACTTCTGTATCAGAAGAACTGCTAGGGTCTGGCATGCCGCAGGCATTACTTAAAGACGAGCGCATACACCAAACTTATAAGGATGGCAATAATAAAGAACAGATATTGGAACTACGTCGTATAGCTTGGTGGGATGCCAAGAGGAACCAGGCATACGAGTTCATTACAAACAATTTTGAACTCCCTGCCATAACTATTGCCGAGATATACAAATACCGCTGGCAAATAGAACTGTTCTTCAAGAAGCTAAAACAGAATTTCCAGCTCCAATACTTCGTAGGTGACAATCAGAACGCAATAGAGATACAAATTTGGTGTGCGCTGATTGGCGTATTACTATTGACGGTCATTCATCAACAAAAAAAGTCAAAAATGGCCTTCAGCAATGTTGCTACTTTGATACGCATACACCTTGCGGGCTATATCAGCATCCGGGCATTATTGGCTCTTCATAACAGAAAGAAGGAAAGAGGTAAGAAAATAGCCACGGGTGAGGGGCTCTTTGCATCTCCATGATATACCCCCTGCTTTTTAAAATACTATAAATATTGAGAAAATAATACACTTTTATCGCTGATAGTCAATAGTATAAACTTGCATTTGGTTATGTTGTAAAATTTGTCGGACGACAGTGGTTTAGAACTATGGATAAATCTACTAATAAAGACGTAAACTAGAGGTGGATTCTTTGGTGGGGTGGAAAATAAATTTGGGCTGGTGGATTGCAAATCCACTGCCAGGGCTACAGGATTTTAAATCCCGTAGAGCGTATTATTGGGCTGGGGTAAGGTGAAAGCCTTCTGAGAAGGAGTTTTATTTGCAGTTCCGGATGTCCCTAACGGAACATCGCGGAACAACGCAGCTACCGTCAGCACCGCTTTCCGCGGTCAGACGGAGGTCTTTTGGTGCGCATGGCTTCCGCACTCTGGCGCGGGTGTTCCGCTAGGATCACCCGTGTCTACTAAATCAGCCTGTCTGTGACAGGAATTCGGAGAATAAAAGCACAAGATTATACTCAAGCCAAATAGTGTTCTGAGTTTTTGCGGGCTTGCTAATCGAATCTTGCCATCAATTCCAGCCTATCCGCGCCCCAACCACCCTGTTTATAAGGGTCTGTTCCAGACCCTTATAAACAGGCCCTCCTAAAAACAGGAGGGCAGTTCCATCATTTCTCAAATCAATGCAGGAATCTTATTCTATTAAAATCCTACCCCTTCCAAATACTCCCCACATAATCCTGGTTAATATAAGGCAGCGATGTGGCAATGGTATTTGACACACGGAACTGCACATCGAAGGCCATTTTGATCGCTTCAATAATATTATCGGCTATGAAGTTGGTTTTTTGCTTGATGAGGGTGCGCTTGCGGGTCACCAAATACATATCGTCCTCAGACAAGGTATATATTACCGGTATCTTGTGGGATACATTGAAGGACAACACCTTATTATAAGTTTCTACCAGGCCACTATCTTGTCCCAATGGGTTGAACCATATCAGGTCGGGTTGTATCTCCTCAATAATTTCGAGGATATTGGTTTGGTTATAGGTGGTAAATACCAACATTCCTTTATCTCTCAGTAGTTGGCTATCAGCTATTTGTGCTATGGGGTCATTGCCCGCTATTAGTATTTTGATTCGCATATTAGGGTTTATGAAAACTATAACAAAAATGATGCCATACTAAAATAAGCAAATAAAAACCTGGTGAATTATCAGGAAATATTTAACCCCAGGCTATTAAAATCCTAATTGATTAACCAACAGCAATAAAAATGATAATAAATGTTTTATCGGGGCTTACTTAGTGATTAGGATTAGTACATAACTAACAAATAATGATTAAATTTACCAACCCTTTACTAGTTTCAAATGTAGTTTTTTCGAAATAAGCCTTGTTATTTCTGATAAACAATTAAATACAAGTCATGTACAAAATATTTATTCCTTCTTTTTTATTGGTTTTATGCCTGATGGGTGCTAATGCCCAAGCCCAACAACAAAACCCAAAGACCTCCAACATGGGCAACCATACTGATAACAGTATAATTGCCGGTCATTTCGAAATTGCACAAGCCAATAAGGCGAAAGGTATAACCGAGTATATCAATGTGAATTTTGGTATTAGCCCATTGCCATTAACAAATGTGCTCCACCTTGAATTAAATACCCCACAACCAACCCTTTTTACTGCCCGTATTAATACCCCCGAAGGCACCACAATGCTGACCTGGAAA
>CAIWHI010000508.1 GCA_903912435.1 uncultured Bacteroidota bacterium
AGGCGAAATTTGTGGAAGATAATTGGGTGCGGCCCGAAGGCGGTGGTGGTAAGACCCGTGTAATAAGTGGTGGGAACGTTTTTGAAAAAGGCGGGGTGAATACCAGTGCCGTGCACGGGGTATTACCCGATGCTATGCAGAAAGCATTCAATGTGCCTGAAAGTAATTTTTTTGCTTGTGGCTTGTCACTGGTGATACACCCGCTAAACCCTTATGTGCCAACGGTGCATGCCAATTGGCGCTATTTTGAACTCTATGATAGTGAGGGCAAGATACTGGATAGCTGGTTTGGTGGTGGGTCAGACCTTACTCCGTATTACCTATTTGAGGAGGATGCGCTACATTTCCATGGGGTACTGAAAGCTGCTATGGAGCCCTTTGGTGTTGATAAGCACCCGAAATATAAACAGCATTGTGACGAGTATTTTGTAAACAAGCACCGTGGCAATGAAATGCGGGGTATAGGTGGTGTTTTCTATGATTACTTACGTCCAAAGGATGAGGAGGATGCAAAATTGCTGATGAATTTCCAGAGGGCTAATGGGGATGCGTTTTTGCACGCTTACCTGCCCATAGTTGAAAAAAGGAAGGATATACCCTATGGAATGCGCCAAATAGAATGGCAGGAAATAAGAAGGGGGCGATATGTGGAGTTTAACCTGATACATGACAGGGGTACGCTTTTTGGGCTAAAGACTAATGGCAGGACAGAAAGTATATTAATGAGCCTGCCACCAAGGGCACGCTGGGAGTACAATTATCAACCCGAACCCGGCAGCCCTGAAGAGGCAATGATGCAATATTACCAGCCGAGGGAGTGGGTGTAGGTTTTATATATATAATGTGAACATCCCATTCGCTAACGCTCTATGCCATCTCACAAAGGGGGAATTGCCACTCAAAGAATATTGGGCAATAGAGCAAGTATTAAGCGTACTGATTGGGAGTATACAATAGTATTGAGGTTGGGGTATGTTTTACTTTGTCATAAAGCATCCCCGTATGCCAATTTAGCAAGTTTGCCATTTAGCACATCAACACCTACAGGTGTTAAAAGCCACTACTCCTTAACAACTACCTCACTCTTAATCAACATATTATTGGCATCATAGGCATTCAGCAGGTATAGGCCGGACTGGAGGGGGGTGAGGTCGATCTGGTCGGTGAGGGGGAGGGATTTGATTATTTTTCCATCCATATAGGTGAGGGTGAGTTTTACCTTTTGGCACCAGAGAATGTTTATAAGGTGGCGTGTGGGGTTGGGGTATACTTTTAGATCTTGCGGATTGCAGCCCGTGAGGGGGGCTGTGGAGGCCTTTGAACTACAGCCGAATTCGTTGGTAATGGCAATTGTGTAGGTGCCTGAGAGGGTATATTCATAGGTATTGTGTATAGCACCATCGATGGTTATTGTATCTCTTAGCCACTGATAGGAGGTATAAGCAGAGGGTACAGAAAGTGTATTGCCTGATTTGGTAATGGATGGCTGTATGGGTAGAGGATTAATATGTAGAGGATGAAGGGCAAGCAGGGTACCGCACACATTTGTGGCTGAGTAGGTTACGGTATTGGTACCAGTTGTGAGCCCTTTTATAATACAGCCATTTGTGATAGGGATGAGTGAAATATTTGGATTTGTAAATTGCCAATCGCCGGTATTGATATTATTGGTAAGCACGATGGTGTCACCTATACAAATTCCTGCCGGGCCAATGATGGCACCGGGATTTGGTTGGGGATTCACCACCATTGGATGACCGGCATTAACAAAGCCACAGGCATTGCCTACGCTATAAGTAATGCTGCATGTACCAGCAGATTCGCCTTTCACATAGCCTGTTTGCCTCACAATGGCATGTCCGTTAGATGACACCCAGGTACCATTTGTTGCTGTATCTGCTACCAATATACTATCACCAACACATACACTTGATGGCCCAGTAACCGTACCGGCATTTGGAGGTAATACTATTGTTACCGTGAAAGTTGTTGAAGTATCACCACAGGCATTAATAATGGTATAAATAATTGTATCAATTCCTGCCGACTTGCCCAGCACCACACCATCGGTATCGGTGGCATGATTATTACTTACCGACCATACACCATTAGGTATAGATGGAAAAAGGGTAATTTTTGCACCTACACATACCTCTTTAAGTCCGTTAAGAGTGCCTGCGGTAGTCGGCAAGGTATCAATTGAGACTACTTTGGTGGCAGAATTATTGCATTGGGTACCTGTTACAAAATATTTTATGGTATCCAATCCTGGAGAAACTGCGGTTACTAATCCGGCTGAAAGTAGTGCATGACCATTGGTGCAAGACCATGTGCCACCTGCTACAGTATCAGTAAGCAATATACTTCCACCCATACAAACCCCGCCTGGCCCTTGTATAGGTCCGGCAACAGGCAGGGGATTTAGAGTAACAGCAACATATGTAGTATCACTGGCCTGCCCATCAGATACCACTACCGAAAACGAGTCAGTGCCATGGTAGCCGGTATCAGGTATATATATCTGACCCGATGGGGTAATGGAGGCCCCTGTGGAGGTGGTGGAATATGCTATGATGAGCGAGCCATGGGTGGGGGTATCCAACTTTGTCCATGTAAGTGTTTGTCCGGTATCGGCATCTACAGTGGCCAGGAGGTAGTTGATAGGTACAAATCGCACATTCTGGCAAGCCGAAAAGGCTTGGTGCTTGCCACGGGTATAATAGGGGGCGTGGTTTGGAGTGGTGGTCTTGTGTAGAGTATGGCCTTTATTGGACTTTACTGTCTGGATGTTTATAGCATTATGTTGTCCATAGGCCAGCATGGGGAACAATAAGATCAATAATAATATTCTGGCCATGGATAAAATGTTATAAGAAGCAAATTTATGAATTAACTCGTATTGAGGCAGATAATTGTTTTAGGGGTGTTTTTGTCAGAACCACTGGTTGAAGCAGATTTTTCTGATTCCGATGAATGTTTCTGAATTGGAATTTAATGAATTTGGAAATGACAGGTTAGGTTTTTCACTATTTATTCACTGGTATTATTATCGTAATTCGGGAGAATTGCAGCAAGTCATCATAGTCATGTCAACAATGTTGGAAT
>CAIWHI010000509.1 GCA_903912435.1 uncultured Bacteroidota bacterium
CACACTTGCACTAGCTGAGGTAGGTGTAGTAATTGCTACAGGACCAGCCCATGAGTACCCTGTAACATTTGAAGCGCCATTTGCATTGAGATTTAATGTAGTACCTGCACATATCGGGCCGTCATTGGTTGCACTTGTTAATGATGGAGCAGAATTAACCGTAGCTGTAGTAGTATATTTTGCAGTACAGCCAGTTCCACTTCCGTTATTTACTGTAACTGTATAAGTCCCTCCGGCAGCGAGTGTAGTTGATGGTACACTTGCACTAGCAGAGGTTGAACTAGTAATCGCAACCGGACCATTCCATAAATAGCCGGTGACATTTGAAGCACCAGATACTGTTAAAGTTAATGTAGCACCAGTACATACCGGACCACTATTGTTAGCACTTGACAAAGCCGGCATTGGGCTTACAGTGGCGGCAGTAGTATATTGAACAGAACAACCAGTACCAGAACCATTGTTTACAGTTACCGTATATGTTCCGGATGCACCGGTAGTTGCAGAAGGCACACTAGCAGATGCTGTTGTAGAATTGGTTATTGCAACAGGACCATTCCATAAATAACCTGTGATATTTAATGGAGTGGTAACAGAGAGATTTAATGTAGTACCAGCACATATCGGGCCATCATTATTGGCACTAGCCAATGACGGGGCGGCATTAACAGTAGCGGTAGTGGTATATTTGACACTACAACCTGAGCCAGAACCATTATTAACTGTAACCGTATAGATACCAGATGCAGCAGTAGTGGCTGAAGGTACGCTAGCCGAGGCTGAAGTAGAACTTGTAATAGCCACAGGTCCGTTCCATAAATAGCTAGTGACATTGGAAGGACTATTTGCCGACAAGGTCAATGTTGCACCTGAACAGATGGTACTATTATTTGTGGCACCTGACAAAGAAGGAGCAGGATTAACAGTAACTGTTGTAGTATAAACTGATACATTACTACAAGAGGTGTTACTTAATGTTAAGGAGTAAACAGTGGTAGATGCCGGAGTAGTGGTTGGGTTTTGTAATGTAGATGTAAAGCCATCAGAGCCAACCCATGACCAACCAGTAGCATTTGTAGAATTAGCAAATAATGAATCTGTACCGCCTGTACATATTGGGCCATTATTTGTAGCACCTGTTGAAGCAGGTAATGGGTTAACAGTAACAGTTGTGGTATAAACAGATGCATTAGAACAACCTGCATTGGCTATAGTTAAGGAGTAAGTACCAGTAACAGTAGGGGTAATGGTTGGAGTCTGTAATGATGAAGTATATCCTGAAGGGCCGGTCCAAGACCAGATTGTAGCACCTGTAGAGTGGTCGCTCAATAAAACACTGAGACCTGCACAGGTAGGGCCATTATTTGTAGCACCAGTAGATGTAGGAGATGCACTGACTGTAACAGTGTTGGTACTAGTGCCAGTAAGACCATTACCATCGGTGATGGTAACAGTGTAGACGGTAGTTAATGTAGGGCTAGCAGTTACGGTAGGTCCTACTGTAGTATTCAAACCAGTTGCCGGAGCCCAGGTATAAGAAAAAGATGGATCACCCACACCAGTGGCAGTAAAGCCAACTGAGAAACTACTACATATAGAAGGATTGGTTGCAGAGAAAGTAGCGGAAGGGTTATTACCTGTCATACCAGTAATTCCGGCTGTGGCAGCGGTAGTACCTGTAGTGGTTAAGGTCTTTGCTCCGGTATTTAATAAGCCAAAACGCAACCATGGCAGAGAGCCTGTAAATACAGCAGATTTGATTGAAGATTCAGTACCATTAATATCAGCAGCAACATAGGTAGCAGTTGCATCATAAGAACCACCGGTTACACCAGACTGAACCACAGTCCAGTAGCGTTTCAGGAAGTCGGTTGTGCTGCCATTGTTGGGATGCTTAGATGCTGTAACATTAACCTCAAGATAGGCACTAGAATAGGCACTACCTGATTCTGTAAGTGAAATGGGTGTATAATTGGTAGCATCGCCTATAGGGTAAGCAAAGGTGCCATTAGCACTAAACATTTTCCTCACTTTACCAGTACCATTAGCAATAATATAGCTTGATGTTGAGCCACCTGATGTTGTGGCGGAAGTACCAAGAGTAAGCGTACTGGAACCAAGGGTTAGATTACCTAGGCCAAGATTACCATTTATAGTTACAGCAGTACCTATGGCATTAGTACCAGAAGTATTATCCATTGTTACATTATAGAATGTACCTGAAACGAGGGTCTGAGCACCAGATGCCGCACCTAATTCAACAGTTCCGGTACCAGTCCATGAAACACCGGCAGGTATGGGGGTGGGACTTGTGGCTGTTAAAACAGAAGTCTTAAGTGTACCATTTAGAGTATATGTAGGAGAACCACCAGTAGTTAAGAGGTTGGTACCCATATCAAGAGTTGTACTTGCACCAACATTGAGTGCATTATTAAATGAGATGGCTCCCTGAGCAGTTTTTACTCCACTATTAGAAGTTTTCAATGCACCATATGTATACACATTTACATTCTGAGCACCCGCCCCTGCATATTCAGCAGTCATATTGGTAAGGCTGCGGGTATTAAATGCATATTGTGTATTAAGGTCGGGGGTGGATGCTATACGAGTAATTTGTATAGTACCACTACCCTGTAAAGTACTAGTGCCTGCCCCAGACGGATTGAAAATAACGGCTGCCAGCGGAGTAACAAGCGCACTTGGAGATACACTGAATATATGTGATATTGCTGTGGAAGCATTTACATTAAGTGCAAAAGAAGTATTATTATCAGTAAGGTCGTAGAAAGTAGGGGTACCCGTACCACCGCTTACAGATAGGGTCTGGGCAGCACCGGCTGCACCGGTAAAAGTAACCAGGCCACTGCGAGCTAAAAAAGGATTAGTACCATCAGTACTAGACTGAGTCCAGTCGCCACCCACAGTAATTGAGTAGTTGTTTGTGGTGACATCCAAAATGGTTCCGGTGCTACTTGTAATTGCCACACTTCCGGCAACAGCCAAATTACCGTTCAAACTGGTTAAACCCGTGGTACTTGAATTACCTACAACCAGATTACCATTAACAGTAGTAGCACCTGCACTAAATGTACGTGTGCCTGTAGTTCCCGTTATTGTGAGATTATAATAGGTACCCTGGGCAACTGTCATATTACCTGAAGTACTATTATATTTTACGGTACTACCCGTTCCCCATGATAGGCCATTAGAGAGCGCACTACCTGCTGAATACTGAGTTTCGAAAATACCAAAATAGCTAGATACGGTAGGAGTACCAGAAAAGGCATTAGCCCCCATATTAAAGTCGCAATTAGCAGCACCTGTTAAAGCAGTGGCTACAGATATTGGTGTGCTTGCAGTTACGATACCAGTAGGGTTGCTTATATATAGATTATTGAATGCAATAACTGCACTAGCAATAATTGATTGGCCTAATGAACCATTTAACTCTACAGTACCATTATTATGTAAGAAACGAGTACCCGAACCAGTAACAGAAAATGTTTGGGCCACTTTTAATGTAGTTGCAGGAGCTGTAACGGCAGCAGTACCATTAGCAATAATAAAATTACCGCCGATGTCGGCAGCAGAGCTAAAAGACCAGCTTAAGGCGGTAGTAAACGAAAGATTATTAAACTTGCTGGAAAGGGTCATATTACCGCTCAAAGTGTGGCTACCTGAACCGGCATTCATCAATACTGTACTTGTACCGGCATTTACTGTACCATTATTGGTCCAGTTACCACCCACCTGAACAGTTGCGGACCCAAGGCTCAATGTAGCATTTAAGTCATTTGTAAGGTTGTTACCAATTAGGGTATTATCACCAATATTTACGGTACCGGTGGTATTGCTGTTTTTTAGATCATAAAAATTAGGCATTGCAGTGCTACCTGGTGCAGAAATGGTTTGGGTGCCGCTGCCAGCTAAGGTAACCAATTGTGAATTTGCATTAAAAAGCAGCACATTGGAACTTGAGAAAAATGTAAAATCACCTTTCAAAGTAATATTATGGGTACCACAATCGAAAGTGCTCGCTTTTGCACCTGTAAGAGAGATGTTACCATTAATAGTTAAATCGCCTTGTACTGCCACGTTACCACTTGTGGCATTACCGAGATTAATAGTAAGGTTATTAATAGTAGAGGCATAGATATTTTTTGAACCAGTAGTGCCACCGGTACCAGTAAAAGTCAAATTGTTGTAGGTACCTGCAGGTATTGATATATTACCTGTACCGGCACCAACAACTGTTCCTCCCCAAGAAAAACCACTGGGTATGGCAGGGTTAGTTGAATTTGATGTAGATAGGATACCGGTTGCATTAATAGCTGTGGCAAAACTACCACCAGCCAATAGTTGGGATGCAGAAAGGTCGAATGTACTACCTGCATTAACAGTTAGTGTACCATTAACAGTAGTTGTGGATGCCCCGACTGCAGAATATGTAAAGGAACCATTACCGATTTTTAAATTATAATAAGTACCAGTTATCACTGATTGGTTACCACCTGCAGCATAAAAAACAGTACCAGAACCAGATGACCAATTCAGATTATTTGGGAATGCAGAAGAAGCAGCACTGGTTTGTAACGTACCACTAAGAGTAATAGTACCAGAAAGTGTAGTAATTGCATTAGTACTCATATCAAGCGTGGTACCTGAGGCAATATTTAGGGTGTTATTAATAACTATGGCACCATGGGCCGTAAGTGTAGTACCAGATGTAGCAGTACTGAAATTCTGGTAGCTAATGGAAGCGGAAGGCAAGGACTGGGCACCACCACCATTAAAATTGACAGTTCCACTATGATGGGTGAAGGTACCGGCACAACTAAAATTACCACCTAGGTTTAAAGTTGTGGAAGGAGCGGTTAAAGCACCTGCAGCAATATTAAGATTTCCTGTAACTGTAGTAGTATTGGCTCCCATGCTCCATGAACCGCCGGTACCATTGAATGTAAGGTTATTAAATTGCCCCGATGCTCCGGTAAGGGTACCATTAAGTGTATTCGATCCTGAGGTACCATTAAATATTACCGTACCTGTGCCACATGTAAAAGTTCCGCTATTAGTCCAGTTACCACCAACAGTAATTGTAAATGAACCTGCACTCAATGATTTGGTTGAGGCAATAGAAATACTACCAACTACAGTCCAGTCTGCTCCAAGGGTCATAGACGAATTAATTTGCCATGTGTTGCCTGCGGTTGTAAAATCTGTTGCTGTAGCAGTAACCCCGCTACCATTTGCAAGCGAATTCCAGTTAGCAGGAACGCTTGGGTCGGAGGTTCCCTGTGAAAACCATGTACCCACATAGGCGAATGATGACAAACTAAGTAATGAAAGAAGCAAAGACATGACTACCGTCTTTTGCAGCTTACTAAGCCTAAACCCGACCTTGATAAATGGAGCCTGTAAGGCAATAGCTATCCAGTTGGTTGGTGATAAAGAGTAGAAATTGGAGTTTTTCATAACGTTTGATTTAAAAATAAGCTTTTCTGAAAAAGGGATGATGATGTGGGGAATAAATATAAATTAATTAATTGTTTCAAAATTATCGTCCTTTAAGGGACGTTGATTAAATATAAAAAACAGTTAATCAGGCTTGTAGAACCTGATCCAAATAAGACATATTCGTAATATAAATTTGCATTATTTGTGAAATGCAAAATTACCCTTTACCAAACTATGAGTGTTCAAGTATCTTGTTATTCACAGGTTAAGGTAAATAGCCAGTATAGGGATGTCAATCCCTATAAATTCCATATTTAAGTTAAAATATAAGAATTTCATCATCTTAATGTCATATTTAAGCAAAAGATTGGTCAAGTAGACTGAACATTGCTGCTAACCGCGAAATGTCATTAACAATGACTTAACCCTTTGTAGCGTTATTAAAATATAAGGCATTAACAATATTTAGTAGAAATACGAAAAATCACCTGTGAATATTATAACCAATAGTAGAAGTGATGTAATATTCGAGCTCCCCTCCTATTCTACTTTTGCATAGTAAAACATATAACAAATCAAAGCCAACAAATATGAAAAAGACAAAAATCATTATAACAATAGCCCTTTTAGCACTAGCAGTATTTCCATCATGCAAAAAGAATTATACCTGTACCTGCACAACAGTTGTAGGAGCGGGATCGGTAGATATAAAGCATAGTATAGACAACACTACTTATGTGGATGCAAAATCATCGTGCCAAAATTACCAGGACCAGGCAAATGCCGGCTTGCCAGGTGGTACTACCTGCCATCTTTAGAATTAAGAATTCCCATTTCACTTCGATTCTATAGTTAAACAAAATGCCGGAGACCTAAATCTCCGGCATTATTCCCAAATATCAGTACTGTTCTTGAATTATTTAAAAGTGTAGGAAATACCTACTTCATTGGGCTTGGGTGCAATGGGAGAAAACCTGCTACCAGATGCATTATATATACCCCCTATTATTGCTAATATGCCACCCCATATTAAACCCAAAAGCCCAACAAAGATACAAATGCCACCACCTAAAGAGTCCTTGTCTCCTGATGAAATAATTACAGCACCTACCAAAAATAAGCCGCCACCACCTATCATCATTCCTCTACCAATTTTAGATGTGAGACATTTTCTTATATACTGGTTTTGAAATCTTCTATTTGTAAAACCAATAAACCCTGATGATCTAGAAAGGTTCATCTTCATAAGCTCATAATTTTCCAATGTGGTTTCAGTGGAGGTAGTAGCAGCGGATGAGGTAATCAAATAACTAATAGGCAAGGCGGCATGTACTTTGCCACCAATGATTATCAATAGGATTAGGGCAATAAAAAGTGCTTTGAACCACATCAATTAAGAATTTCTAATTTATGGTGTAAAGGTGTAATAATTTACGTAGGCATTAATTGATAATTATCAAATAATATAAATTTCAGCGATAATTTATTAGGCTATGGAATGTAATTACGTTTAAACAGAATATCCTGAAAATCTCTTTCTTCAAGTGGTTTTTCAAAGTAACCTGCTACATACTGATAACTATATGCTTTTATTTTATCTTTCATATCAACAGATGAACTGAGCATATATATCCTGATTAAATTAAGCAATTCGGTGGAGGAAAATACACCAAGTGCCTCAACTACATCCCAACCTGTCAAACCCGGCATGTTGACGTCTAAAAAGAGGATGATTTTCTTCTTGTTATTTAAGCTATGGATGACTGCCTGCATCCCTTCGGCTGGATCAGTAAATGCCAGAACCTTATCAATTGGGTATATACCTGTAATGGTTTCGGCAGTCAACATATTACTTATATTATCGTCATCTATCAGAATGACTAAATGTTCATTACGACTCATATTTCTCAAAATTTTTGATGGTTAATTTAAAATTTGTACCAATACCTACCTTACTATCCACCTCTACTGTGCCTCCCATGGCAGTAACATGACTTTTAATAAGATAAAGACCCATTCCTTTTCCAGAGGAGGAGGTATGGAATCTTCGGTAAAGACCGAAAATATTTTGCCTATGCTTTTCGGCATCGAAGCCTATTCCGTTATCGGCATATTCAATAGTAATTAATCTAGCAACTTGCGATACCCGGATATCTATTAATAAAGCTGCATCTGGTTTCCTGTATTTAAAACTATTGCTCAACAAATTATGGAGTATGCTGTTTAAGTATACCTTCATTGAATAAATCTCAAGGTCGGGGGTAATATTAAGACTCAATTGAACATCTTCGTACTCAAAGTACATTTTAAGGTCGGCGACAATACTACTAACAATACACGAAACATCTACTTTCTCTACAATTGCCTCCTCAACCCTCTTGATGTTGAGTATGTCATTCATATCTCTCAATATATCGTCTAGTTTGTTAACCGACTTACTTAGGTAATCGAGGTAAGAATTGAATTTTGAGGGGGCAATATCGCCTTGAAGTCTATTGGCCAGAACTAAGATATTGGTGACCTGAGCCCTGATATTATGGGAAACCATGAAGGAAAACTCTTCCAAGTTTTTGTTTTTGTAGGCTACCTGGGCTATTAACTCATCTTTGAGGCGTATATTTTCTTTATACCGGGTTGTATCAAATAAAAATCCAAGTAAAAGGTTTTCATCAGAAAACCCAGGTTTTATTGTTGTTTTGAAAATATCGAAATGGTATTGAACGTTGTACTTATTAACTAGTTCAATATCTTCGTTGACTATAAAAGTTTTATCGCACGAGAATAAAACATCATCCATTTTTTTAACCTCATTACCAGTGAGGGTGAATTTCTGAACTTCAAATTCATCCAATTTCTTATTGATTAAGGAGTCTTTATGTTCTCCTAATATTTCACAAAAAACACTGTTGGCCCAAACCAAATTATCATTTGCATTTCTCATAAATATTCCCTGTGGAATAAGATCTAGCAGTTTAAGCAATTCATTATCCGATCTTAAAATATCTTCTTTGCGGGTTAGTTCTTTGTTTTTTTGCTCCGTGATATCTAAAATGCTACCTGTGCGAATGATTGAACCATCAGGTTGCAATTTAGGGTAGCTATTGGCCAAAACCCATATTATTGAACCATCTGCCCGAATAATTCTAAAAGTCTGTACAATAGGACGCTGACTAATATTTGATTCCTGAATATTTTTCCGATACTCTACGTAATCATCCGGGTGAATAACAGACAATGTACGAAGCCCATCGGCATAGGCTTCTTCTGGTGTAATACCCCATATTTCTTCAGAACCATCATTGACAAATAAAAACTTTACTTCACCTGACTTTGTTATTCGATATTGGAAAATGCCACCCGGTATTGCCTTTACCAGTTCATTTAAATACTTTTTTTGCTCACCCTTAATTATTTCGACCTGCTTATCTAATTCAAATTTGGATTTTAGGGCATTAAGCATATCCTCGCCTTTTTGAATCTTAGTAAAGGATTTATTTTGAAGATATGCCCAAAAAGTAAAGAATGATGCGGCTATAATAAACCTTATAGCATTTACCACTTTTGCTTTTCCCATATTGGCAAGCATGAAATTTGGATCTACTACAGAATGGTAGTTGATATATATAAAGGCAACGATATTAAGTG
>CAIWHI010000510.1 GCA_903912435.1 uncultured Bacteroidota bacterium
CACTCCAGGCTAGTGCCCAGATGGATAGTTGCAATGTATTTATCCAGGGTAATTATGTAGAAGTAGGTATATCACCTACTGGCAGTTATGGTACAAGTGTGCAGGCACCTAGTGGTTATCATCCTCATGGTGGTTTATCAGGAAGTACTTATAATCCATGTTCCGGTACAGGAACGGGAATGCGACTAGGCTTTGTTGCCGACCCGGCCAGAGATGGTTGGTCGGTAGGTACACCAGCTTATGTGGGTGATTATTTTCTTCCGGGGGCTCCATTCGAAGGATGGGAAATACAGGTGGATACCAACCGTAGCCAGCAATTTAATATGACTGCAGGTGGATTTACCGGTTCATGTACCGGTTCTAATATTGCCTATACAGCCACTGGTGGCACTGTAAGTTCTACCTGGCAGGGTTATTATGATAGTTTACAAATAACCCAGGTTACCACTCTTGATACCGGCGCACTTTTTTTCAAAATGAGTGTTACATTGACTAATCTTTCAGTATTAGGGGTAAATAATATTTATTATTTCAGGTCGCTCGATCCGGATAATGACGAGTCATGGACAGGGGGTAGCTTTGGCACCACAAATACTATAGTGCATCAGGGACCTGATACCACAGTGGTAACTGCAACCGGAAGTACTGGTGCTATTACCAAACTGGCACTAGGCTCATTAGATACAAATTCAAGATGTCTTATATATACTTCATGGCCATTGACTTCTGGTGTTGATTTAAGTACCCTTTATAATGGTACTTATAGTGCTACATATGCTACAGGTGCTTCAGTTACTGCTGATGTAGCTATAGGATTAGTATATCACATTGCACATTTGGCAACCGTAGATAGTGCATCAGATAGTGTTTACCGCACTACCACAACCTATACACGTCATCCTGCCAATTCGGTTACTTTCAATTTCTTCTATGCGTTCAGTCAGGCTGGTTTAGATTCAGCTCTTAGTGCATTTAGCCGCACAGCAAGTACAGGAAGCCTGAAAGTAAACAATGTAAATGCAACATCGGAAGTGAAAGTTTTTCCTAACCCTACTAATGACCAGATTTCAGTATCCGGCTTAATAGCTGGCGATAGGGTATTGGTTATTGATATGATGGGGAAAGAGTATGTATTGGATGTCAACGCATCTGGAATTAGTGATAAATACTCATTAAGCACCCTTTCAAAAGGCAACTATTTATTGGTAGTGAAGGATATTGATGGTAATGTAAGGTCTAGGGTGAAAATCCAAAAGCAATAATTGTTGTTTTAGCAAATAATATGGAGCGGCATAGGATAACCCTGTGCCGCTTTTGTGTGTTAGAGGTGTTGATGAAGTCTGCTACGTCCCTGCTATGAAAATTGAAGTATTTGATTAATAAATATTCTGTTCCATTACTAACATTTTGTGATTTATCAACGTCTATATTAGTATACCATGTATTTAGTTTGATTATTAAACCCTAACTCAGAAGTTTGATTACGTAATCTATCGATAAAACTTAAGCCAGCATTTGTTTTGCTGGTTTTTTGTTGTAGATTTGCGATTACGTAACTACGTAATCTAATGGCCAA
>CAIWHI010000511.1 GCA_903912435.1 uncultured Bacteroidota bacterium
AATCATTTTCAATATAAATAACATGGTTTTTTAAAATTTTATTGTTTTCACCAAGCGTAACAAAGGGATTATTGAAGCCTTCTGACCTTGCGGGTTATAGAAACCACCAGGTACATATAGGCCAGTCGAAGCATGTACCCCTGAATGCCGAAGCAGTGCCTGATGCCATGCCTGTATTTTTCGAACTATTGGAGCAGGAAACCGAGGCATCCGTTAGGGCTGTATTGGGTCATTTTATCTTTGTATTTATCCATCCGTATATGGATGGAAATGGAAGGATGGCCAGATTTCTGATGAATGTAATGTTGGCATCGGGTGGCTACCCATGGACAGTAATACCCGTGGAGCAGAGAGTCGTATATATGAATGCCCAGGAGCAGGCCAGCGTGAACCAAAACATTGAGCCATTTGCCCAATTCATTGCATGGTTGGTAACAGAAAGCCTGAATAATACGCCTGTTGCTAAGATTTAATGAGAGTCCTGTACATTTGCCTACCAACCACATAGCAATGATTATTACCAACAACAAAAAGGAATTCAGGTTTGAAACAGTATTGGAAGATGGCGAAATAGCCCGGCTGGAATACCGATGGCTAAGGGGAAGTATGGTATTGATGCATACCATAGTGCCTGCATCGGGCAGGAAGAAGGGTATAGGTAGCGAGCTGGTAAAGTTTGTGCTGGAATATATCAGGACCAACAACCTGAAGATGGTTATCTATTGCCCATTTGTAACAAAGTATGTAAACGAACATCGTGAGTATCAAGATTTAATAGACACAAGGGAAAGAAAATAGTAGGAGTTTACTATTTGCCCCTACCTAGCAGGAAGAGAATAAATAAGAGGAAGATGAAGACAAAATAAAAGGCAACTACCAGGATAACATATGCCTGTAGGGCTTCCATACTGAAGAAATCAATATTCTCACTATAGGTCATTCGCCATAAAATGAGCAAACTCACAGGAATGGAAAAAACCATCCCGTTGATAAAAATCTGTTTATTGAAGAATTCTTTCAAAGGCTCAATTCTATTTCAGAAATAATTATCGAAATAACTAAATATTGGCTGAATTTAGAAAGATTTATTCATGTTTAATTTTGGGTTAACCAAAATCTACTATGATTAGTGAGTCTTTTTGATGTACCTATTGCCCAAAAACAAAAAACCTAATCAATAATGCATTAGCAGTATTGATTAGGTCAACATAATTTATTCAAATCATTTAGCCCTTTAGTAAGCGCTTCATTTCCATTACGTCCATTTCCAGGTCGGCAAGGCGGTGGTAAACCTCTGCAGGCTCGCTAAAGTCGCTGCTTATTTTCATGCGGCCATACCATACTTCATTTATATCGGCTGGGTCAATTTCTATAGTTGGGAATTCGTGCCTGTGGGCAATAGTATCAGACTTGAGGTAAATTTTGCCACGTTCGGCCAGGCGGTTGATTACCCTTTTTACGGCAACTCCACCTTTGTGCACAATTACATATACCCGGTTGTCCCTTATTTTATCCAGCGCATCTACCCATTCGCCTATTATACGGTCGCCATTGAGCACATTAGGAGCCATTGATGGGCCTTCAACTTCAAACATCCTGAATGTAGAATTGTTCAAACCAGGCAATCGGAAGGTAGGCAGGGTTTCAATAAATTCGGCATCACCATAACCCAGCAGGTATCCTGCACGGGCCTTTACCGGAACATAGATAATATTGTCATTACCACCACTGTCTACCGTTACCACCTTAGGGATACTACTATAACCCATGTCTTGCTTAGGCGAAAAAGCTGCTTTTAGCAACTGGTCTTTCTCTTTAGCCTTTAGGGCAGCACGTGAAATGATGGGGTCGGCGGCTTCCATATTTTTTGACATCAGCTCGTCGAGGGTGACTCCATAAAATTTGGAAAACATCAAAAGAGTTTCCACATTCGGCTCACTAATTCCAGCCTCGTAATTAGCTATGGTTGTACGACCAATATTCAGCGCAACACTAAGCCCATCCTGCGTTTTGGCAGATTTTTTTCTTAAATATTTTAGATTGTTTGCTAAATGCATACAGTAAATTTTAAAAATTATTTACACAAAATTTGGAAATGTCAAATTAGTTGACTTATCTTTGTCTTGTAATCGGGTCAATAAGGCATCAAAAATACGTATTAATTTGATTTGTGCCAAATTTATTGTCGAAAATTATTGAAATCCATGAAATGACAAAAAACAGGTAATTAACTCACAACTTAAGTCCCGGTTGGTTTTATCAATTGATGAAAACCTTGGTGAAGCAGGCCGGAAAATTTAAAACTAACCCAAACACTATCAGTTAACCTCTAAATGAGTTATATATGACAAACGAACAGAAGAGACAAGTAAGGGAAGCGTTGATACGCTACGTAAACACGTTTGAATCACAAACTGCTGCTGCCAATAGCCTGCACGACATAAGTGCAAGTACTATTTCGCAGGTTAAAAACAATAACTGGGAGCTGCTAAGCGACCGCTTGTGGCAACATATAGCCCGCCAGGTAGGCTTTTATACAGGCCAGGATATTATGGAACTGCAACCTGCCGATACCTGTGCCTACTTGCTGCTCCGCATCTTGTTTGGCGATGCACAACACTATGGCATGACCTATGGTATAGCCATTGGCACCGGGCTGGGCAAATCTTTTACCGCACGCCGCTATACGCGCGAAAATGCCAATACCATCTATATAGCCTGCGATGCTAACTACAACCGCAAGTCGTTTATGATGGCCTTATTACACGCCGCTGGCATTGAAGCCAAAGGCAGTATGCCCGAAATGATAGGTAAGCTGGGCTACCACTTAAGCGAGGCTGAAGAACCACTCATCATTTTTGACGATGCTCACCTGCTTAGGGACAGGGTACTACACCTTGTAGTATTACTGTCAGCAAGTTTTGGAGGCCGCACAGGTGTGGTAATAATGGGTAATGATGAGTTGCCATCGAGGATAGTAGATGGGGTAAGGTTGAAAAAAGTGGGTTATGATGATATCTACAAAAGCATTGGCCGCCGCTTTATTACCCTGGGTAGCCTGGGGCAGAAGGATGTGGAACTAGTGTGCAAGGCCAATGGGGTATATGATGAAGAGGTGATAGCACACATAAATGAAGAATGCAGTAATAACCTGCATACTGCCATCAGCATGATAGGCGAGTATACCCATATGAAGGTAGCCGCCTAAGTTTTAAACAAATTAGAAAAACAAACAAAAAACAGAATATATGAACATGCATTACATTCCGGCACAGCAGATAAGCACAGCAAGGCATATAGCCCGCTCGGCACAGCGTACCATACAGGATAAAACTGGTATGAAGGTAAATCTGCTCCTTTGCCCGATAGGCAACGATTTTGTAACCCCCGAGGAAATGATGGGCATAATAGCCAACTCACTAAATATGAGCCCGGCCTGCTACCTAATGAAGACGCATACGCGCCCTATAGCCGAATTAAGGTTTCTGGGTACGCTCTTTTTGCGCAGGCATTTCCCATCCATCACCCTGCAGCAGATAGCTAGCCTGTTTGGTGGCCGCGACCATACCAGCATTTTGTATGGACTGAAAAGGGCCTATGACCTCATTTACTCCGACGATATGGACTTTATGGAAAAATACAATAAGGCACTTAAAGCAGTAAATGTATGGCTAAGAAAAGAAGCATAAGGGTGCAGATAAGCTGCCAAAGGGTGGAGGCCCTGCTGGAAATATGCGATGAAATGATGGAGGAGTTTGCCCCGGTAAATGAGCACCAGAAATTGCTGCGCGAATTTCTGATGGAGTTGCAGAAAAACCTGAGGGATATGTTGCGACGGAGCCAGGATGAATATGTGCTTGCTCTAAGTGGCACCGAGGCTATGGCCTTCTACCAACTGTGGAACCAACTTGATATAAGCCACGACAAGTATGCCACACTGATAGTAGATAACCTGCTGCAAAAAATGAGCCGATTAGCTGCCTGATTGTCTGGAATGGCAGATATAAACATTGTGTAAAACATTTTTACAATATTTTGGTGTTTGGATTGATTTTTGATAAAATATGAAGCAGGTGCCTCCGGGTTGCCCAAACCATGCAGGTGAGCTGGGGACAAGTGCTGATGAGCTTAAATAAACTGAAAATGAAAACTAGAAATGCAAAAAAGACCGGGGCCGGAATCACCGAGGGCCAATTTGAAGAAGCTATGGAGCGCTATGCCAATGCAGGGCGCAGGGAAGCTGAAATAAACAAGAGTATAGAGGAAGAGGTAAACGATGTGCTTCAAAAATATGAAGACGAGCTTACCTGCCTGTCGCAGGGCAAGTGCAGGGCCTTTGAGATAGTGCAGAATTACTGTACCAATAATAAGGATAACCTGTTTGCCAAAAGGAGAAGTATAGGAACCTTGCATGCAGTAGCGGGTTTCAGACTGGGAACGCCGAGGCTGAAACTTGCCAAAGGAACCAACTGGGCAAAGGTGGTAGCAGAGTTGAAAAGCAAACTACCCGCCTATGTGCGCACCGTAGATGAGCCGGCCAAAGACCTGCTGCTGGCCGACAGGCAAAAAGAAAATGTAGTACCGGTATTAGTGGCGTTGGGAATAGAGGTGGTACAAGATGAACTATTTTATATTGAACCTAAAAAAGCCGCATAAAAATGAACACTCAAACCACCACTCCCAGCAGCATCAGGGTACCCAATATAGCCCTGGGCATTAACCCAAGGCAGACAAAAGGCACTACCAGGCGCCAACAGAAACACGAAATGCTAGTGGCCTTTATGGCCAATGCAAAAACACCCGTGGCCCGGCGCAATCCAGCCCCTACAAGGCCCGCATTTTTGAAAACTCTTTTGTCTTTTTTCCTTTAAGGTTTTTATCCGATTTTGGATATTTTGTGCCTGCCTCTGTGAATTCTTCCAGATGCAATGCCTTAACTGATGCTCCTATATCTATGTAAGCAGGAGTGCTTTGGTTTTTGAGTATTTTTTCAATTTCCTATCAGGGCTTTAAGCCCAAATACACACAAAAATCTAATAGACATGAATAAAACAGCCTATCTGGCCGGGAAGATATCCGGCCTGCCAAATACGCATGTGAAAAACAAATTCAACCGGGTGGGCGAACACCTCAAAAGCATGGGTTACAAGGTAATCAACCCTGTAGCCATTGCCAATACCACCTTAAGTTGGGATGAAAGTGTGCGCACCGATATAAAGCAAATGCTGGAATGCGATGAGGTACACCTGCTTCCCGGCTGGCAAGACAGTCGTGGTGCCCAACTGGAAAGGGATATCGCCATTAGGCTGGGTATGCAGGTGGTGTATCATTAGGGAGGAGAGCAGGCTGTGCGTTAATTTTGGGGGATGTGCAGCCTGCTTTGTTTGTAAAAAAAAGAATACATTTGTATTATAAGAACTAAAGAAAATACCACCGAAAGATTGGTAAAAGTACCCCAAAATGCATTACTATCTTTAGTAGCTAGTAAACTAAAAGACAGGGTTTTATTTCCCGACAAGCTGGCAAAGGCTAAGGAATACATGAAGAAAGTAGAGTTATCAAAGCAATAGGGCTTATATCAATAAATTACTAAGGCACTGAGGGTGCCTTTTTTTAGGCTCTAAATTTTATTTTGAATGATCGTCAATTATTGGGCACTTCAACTGAAAGAGGTTAACAATATCCTCTGGCTTCGTTTTCCATCTTCTTAGAAAACGTATTGGTATGCTTTTAATCTTAAATATCCCAATAAGCATAGTTAGGTTTTAACGCTAACTACCTTATTTGGGGTATTAGCGCAAACCTCTGGCTAGCTATCTGAAAGAAGAATTTGGTGCTTACGGCTAGGTTAATTCCCCAATCTGAAATTCGCCTGTAACAATTTTTTGGGATACGAAGCCCTCCTCTCAGGAGAGAGCCGGGGACATGGACTCTGGCTGGCAAATTTATTATTGCCCAAAATATATCCAATATGTGCTTACCCGACGGAGCAGTATACATAGGTTATTATCATTTCTACAAAGGCCTTTTGAGGTAGGCTAAAAATTCTCCCCCTTTCGGATTAATGGCGCTAACTTAAATATTTATATTATCTTTGTGTTGTATCAAACCGAGATAAATGAAATCTAACAGGTCATTAGCAATCACTAATCAAATTCAGGATTTACAATCAGGTAACATTATTGGATTATTGCAGGAGGTATTTCCTAGTTCAATCCTAGAATGGGAAGAATCAAGATCTCGTCGTGAACGGGTTTTCACTGTCGGCAATACACTTTTGACCATGGTTTTGACATCTGTCCAACAGGATAAAACCCTTGCCAACTCTGTGGATATGTATTACACTATCCACCAGCAACACAAACAGCAAGCTATAAAAAAACTGGAGGAAGATGCATCAAAG
>CAIWHI010000512.1 GCA_903912435.1 uncultured Bacteroidota bacterium
AGCAGAAAACACCATCAAAAAAAGTAGTAGCTGTTTCATCACGTTTGTAATTTATGAGCTGTTATTAGCACTACAAATATAGGGGATAATATTGCGTATTATTTTTTTAGGTTTATTGCCGATGGTGCCACTTTTGGCTTTATACTTTATTTGGCATTGTTGCTCATTTTGGGCTTTGGTTCGGTGAATTCCGGCAACAGACAGGCTGGTTTAGTAGACACGGGTGATCCTAACGGAACACCCGCGCGAGGTGCGGGGCTAATAGCATGGTTAATAAAATAAATAATAAACTTATTCGTATACTAGTAAAATACAATGAATTAGGAGACGATGGACTCCCCTCCTGTTTTTAGGAGGGGATGTTTCGGCGAAGCCGAAACTGGGGTGGTTGCGGCGAGGTTAGCAGGAAAACATATCAGGTACCGCATATTCGGAACAGCATATCCGGCTAACCTCGCCGTCACCACCCCTGATGTCGCCTTCGGCTCCATCTGTCCCCTCCTAAAAACAGGAGGGGAGTTTCCATCATTGTTTTGAATTGATTATTATACTATTATACATAATATGAATTTTAAATTTTAAGTATAATTCCCCCTACTCCACCTTCAACCTCACACCCTTACTATGGCTGCTAAACTCGGGTGCATACATGCACTGTAGAGTGGCTATGCCGCCTGAAAAATCACCTGTATGGGTTACATAAACAGGATACTCAAATACATATTTTCCCTTGGCCATATGGCTGATAAAGAAATTGCTAGATACATCCTTGGTTGATTCATAATAGCCCAGTCCGTCTTTGTATTTGTATTCGCTGAGGACATTTATGGGTTCAAAACAGGATGCCCGCATGTCTTTGAGGTGCACATAGTCCATATCACGGTCGGCAGACAGCTTTAATACTATTATTACCTTATCGCCTATTTTCAGGTGATTCTGCTCATTTACAGGTTTCAATATCCTGCCTGATTTGGCAAACTGCTCTATATAATATTCCTTCTGAACACTGATGCCAGTGGCTGCACTACTTATCTTATCCAGGTTCTCGAAATATTGCCAATAAGCCGCCCCCCACGATGTGCTATGGTCATTGCCCTTCACATCTACTTTTATATTGCCCATGGCAGGCACTACTTTGGTTCCTTCATACTTCACCTTAAAATAGCCTGTACCCTTTTCTTTGTTCATAATGGCACTATTGATGGTTTCATTGCCCAACTGGATTTTTACTTGCGGCTCATTTTTAAGCCAAATACTACCTTGTAGTAATAAGGCATAGCAAGCATCGGCAGTGGCCTTGGTGGTAGCCCAGCTTTGGGTTTGCTTTTGCTTCAGCAACCATAACTTCATGGCATCTATACTGGTCTGGTCTTTGGTGATTTCACTGAAACATTCTATTAGCAGGGCCTGTTCCTCCACAGGGGCATCATACCACCAGTAGCTACTATTCTGGTGCCAGTACATACCCATTTCCTCACTATGGTGGGCTACTTCCCTTAGCGAACTGATTATCTCATTGGCATTAGCCTTATCACCCATCCTAAATAAGGTGAGTGCTATCATCCCCCTCATATAGCTATTAAAGCTAGCCTGGTAGGTGGCGACCTGCTTTTTGTAATATTCGTATGCTTCCCTGCATTTAGCATCTATTGGTATATCGGTATGAAAACTACGCATGTATAGGTAGAGGATATCTTCCCTGTTTATATTTTGCAAGGCAAGGTCAATCTTGTCGGTTTTTAAATACTCATATTCTTTACGCACCTCATTATCAATGAAATTCAATGCCTTAGCCCTAATTGCACTTAGGGAAGCATCGGTCTTACCAACACCCAAGTGTTCGAGGTGACCAATACCAGTAAGAATATATTGGGTGATATACCTATCGGCTTCACGGCTGCCCTTAAACCAGCCAAACCCACCCGATGGCAATTGCAGATCGGCCAGCTTACGGATGGCTGAAGATTGCGATTGGGCCAGTTTATTGATTTCAAACAATTTAGCTATCCTATGCCTTTGTTCCTTTTCGTTTTTAGCCTCCATCACCCAGGGTGTTTCCTGTAGCAGTGCCGATTTCAATTCCTGGTTTTTATCCAGATTTGATAGAAGGGCTCCGGTATCCTGTTTTTGCCATTGGTTAAATATGCGCTCTACATTAGGCGAGAGGTGGGCAATATGGGCTGCCAATGCATTGGCATAGTAGCGGTTAAAAGTCTGCTCAGCACATTCATGTGGGAACTCCATAAGGTAGGGCAGGGCCAATATGGCGTACCAAGCAGGATTGGAGGTATATTCTACAGTCAGGCCATAATTGGTGAGGGTATTTGATGAATTGCTTTTTAATAATTTATCGATGGTAAAAGACTTAGAAGTACTGCCATTCACCCTAAGGGGCTGGGTTTCGGTGACCAGGGTGCGATTGCTTACCACAGGCAGGGTATTTTCTTCGCCATCAGTAAAATCTCCCGTCTTGGCACTTATGCGGACTACTACAGGTTCGGTCCAGCCATCGGGTATATGGATATGCCATGATGCGG
>CAIWHI010000513.1 GCA_903912435.1 uncultured Bacteroidota bacterium
ATTGGTTTAGTGTATTTATAATCTTCAAGCCGGTTTATTTTATAAGTGTTGCACCCAAGGTTGGCAGTATTTTGCCCATCCTTATCTATATCTGATTTACTCTTTTGTGCAATATTAAAACTGAGAAGGGTAATTCCAAGTCCAACCAAAATGGTAAGGAATAGGTAAAAGATTGGGATTTTTATTTTGAACACTCTAAGATTTATTGATTCTGGCGCAATTTAGCCCCAAAATATGGCTAAAAGACTGACTTAAGACAGAATTAACCATCTGCTAATTTTAAATGACAATCCAGTTACTAATCAAAACAGCAATCGTAACTTAGACAATTCCTATATAAATAGTGAGATAAAATCGAACCTAGTTATTTATGTTAATCATATTATTATAGGTTAGCTTAGATATCCTACTGATAATTTGGGCTTGTCTGGCCCAATCATGCCCCTTAGTCATTATAGTAATTAAATATGCCCTGTGCCCAAAATAAACCAAACCTGTTTCGTGCAATTCATTTACCATTGAATTACCTGATTCACCAAATTTATGGGCGACGGCCACCGAATCGGGCAATTCTTTTACAAGCCCTACTTTGAATTGACTGCGGGTAAGTAAAGAGAGCGCATATTCTGATTCAGCCGGTGCCAAAAAACCCGAATTAAACAGGGCCTTCATGAAAATGGAATAGTCTTTTACATTCAACCGGTAATTTGCATCATGAAATTTGGGAACCGGGATACCCAGATCGGCAAACAAACGGTTAAACACACCTGAATCTACCGTATTTTCAAGAAAAAAGGCGGCCTTATTATCAGAATTGATAATCATAGACTCCAGGTATTACCTAATCTTATACTTGTGACCAACTGTAATTTCTTTGCCTTGAAAATGCTCTGTTGGAAAAACAAAACCATTGTGTATTTCATAGGCTTGTTCCTTATCTAATAGCCCTGGATGGTGCTCACTCATTTTAAGCCATGCTATCATTAGACCCACTTTAAGCAGAGAACCAGGTAGATAGGTGGTTTGCCCATTAATGGCCATCCATTCTCCCTTCACAAAAAGGCGTAGGTAAACAGAAACTGAGGTTATCATTGAGTCTTTCTCCTCATGCTCAATGTATCCATTCAATTCCTCCTTTAAAGGGTTAAGTTGTGGAGATTCCAACTCAGGCTCAGCAGAGATAATGGGTTTAGTATATTTGTATTCTTCAAGCCGGGAAATTTTGTATCCATTATTAGGAACAATAGGGTTTAGGTTATCAGCTGTTGTTTTATTATTCTGAGTTAAGTTGAAGCTTAAAAGAGTTATACCCAGCCCAACCAGAATAGTTATAAAGAGGTAAAAAATTGGAATTTTTATTTTAAACATCTATAACTAATTCTTTTTATAGCGAAGTTAATAACGAAAATTCGCTTTAAAAAACAGTTAATACCAAATTAACAAACTACAGAAATAATATGACAATCTGATTACTAAGTGCATAAATGGCTAATAGCTAATTAGTCATTGATAACATATTATCATATGTCAATCTGGAAATGTGACTAATTACTTGAGCCAGCCTATTCCAGTCATATCCCTGAGTCATTACAGTGATGAGGTAGGGCCTATTATTTATATAAATCATTCCTGTTTCATGTAGTTCATGTATGCGGCTATCACCTGCCTCACCAAATTTATGGGCTATTAAAACTGAATCAGGCAATTCCTTCACCAGCCCTTCTTTAAAATGACTACGTGTCAATAATGAAATGGCATATTCTGATTCTTTTGGATTTAGGTAAGAGGAATTAAACAATGCCTTCATAAATATGGAATAGTCCTTTACGTTCAGCATAAAATTATTATCTGTAAAGCTAGGTTGAGGAATCCCAAGATCAGAAAATTCCTTTTTAAATATATTAGTATCCATGATATTTTCCAAAAACAGGGTAGCCCTATTATCAGAATTGGCAATCATAGACTCTAATAATTCTTTGACCTTATACTTGTTACCTTCTTTAACTGTATCTGACTTATAATGTTCAATAGGGAAGGAAAACCCTCGTGCACCGTGATAAACTAATTCTTTTTCCAATAATCCTGGTTGGTTTTCACTCATTCTGAGCCAGGTAATTAAAATACCTACTTTCAATAGTGAACCCGGAAGGTAACGTCTGTCCTCATTTATAGCCATCCACTCCCCTTTTTCAAAATCGCGTATATAAACTGAGGCAGATGTGACTACTCCATCCTTCTCCTCATTTTCAATGAAGCTATTTAGTGCATTTTTAAGTGGAAAAAAGATTGGTGATTCACATTCCGGCTCTGCTGATATAATTGGCCTTGTGTATTTAAAGCTGGTGATTCTGGAAATTTTATAGTTGCAACTAGCCTCGTTTGATTGATTAACTAAATTTCTATCTAAATCAGATTGTCTTTTTGTTGCCAGTTTTACGCCAATAAAGGTCAAGATAAGACCAATTAGAACAGCCAAAAAAAGATAAAAGATAGGTATCTTAATTTTAAACACGAGGAACTATTATTTAGGTGCTATCAAAAACAACACCTAAAACAGGTTTTGCGCCAAAATGAATATATAATTTATTAATAAAACTCTTATCACTTGTTCAAATATCGATTATATATTGTTATTTAGTTATATTTGTTAATTAATTCTGCATACTGACATTTTTACACTAAAATGACACTTGACAAAACCATGACCAAAAGAGGGTAATTTTCATTGGAAAACATAAGTTTTCAACGAAAATTACCCTTGCAAATAATATTCAATATTAATATCTTACCTGTATTTTAGTAATATAATTGATTTGCCCTGACTTTAGGCTTAGGAAATAAATACCACTATTAAATCCAGATATATCAACCTGCTCAGAGCCACTACCTTGCCTGATGTTTAAGGTTTTATTCATTAGTTCCCTACCGCTGATATCTGAAATTATTAATGTTCCTTTTTCGTTTGCATCAGCATTCCAGTCAACATTTAGTATTCCATTGGTAGGGTTAGGATAAGCCATTACGGTATTCTCTGTACTCCCTATGTTTAATACCCCTTCAGTAATAGGGGTGATGGTTTTAGAAACAGTATGCTGTACGAAATTGGCGGCAGACATTGAAGGAGCAGAACTAGTTAATGATATAGAGCTATATGGTATTGAATTATAACTCAATGCTTCAGGAACAATTTTATAAGTCGTGCCTACTGGTAAATTGGCAAACTCATAATGCCCGGAAACATCTGTTTGAGTCATATCCACAACATGATTGCTTGAATTAATAAGAAATAATGCCAGTCCAACGGCAGGGCCACTAGTTGAAGTACCCCTATTAGCACCAGTGGTCACATCACCTGATATAAAACCTGGACCACCTGCCCTAATGCCACCTAATAAATTCACATCATTGTTTATGTCAGAATTCCCTGTAATGTGATTTACAACATTTGCTGTATTCCAATATAAACTAGAATTACTATAGGTTGGCACATAACCATCGAAACCAAAAAAGCTGGTATACCTTATTGAAGCTTTTATCCTAAATGAATCTGAAACCAGACCCGTAAATTTATAATATCTATTAACCGTTGTAGGTGGAATAATTACAGAATCTACCGCGGTCAACATCATGGTTGACGGATTGTATTGAATCAACCATACTATAATATCATCACCAGAAGTATACCCACTAAAATTTATATGCCCCGAAATACCATCCAATGAGCTAATACTTATAACAGTGGTTACTGCAGTGGCACCACAAACAGCATAAGAGATAGTGCTTGTTCCAGGTCCAACACCTGTTACAACGCCAGTAGAGCCATTTACAGTAGCAACTGAGAGATTACTGCTTGTCCATACCCCACCAGGTGTGGCATCAGTTAGGGTATCCAATTCGCCTACATGTATCATTGCCGATGTGTATGCTATTGCTGCCGGAATAGAAGGCGACGTTATTTTTATCACCTTAGTTGCATCAGTTGGTCCACATGAAGCCCCTATCAGGTGATAACTTATAATTGCAGTACCAGCCGCCACACCTGAAACAAGCCCCCCACTACTTATAGTAGCAATTGAAGTATTACTACTACTCCAGGTACCGCCAGATACAGGGTCAGTAAACGATGCTGTAGAACCTACACACATTATTGATGGACCAGAAATATTATCATTACCCACACCTACAGTAATGGTAACAGTAAGATTACAGTATGGATAACTATTGTGGGATACAAAAGTAACACCATCATGAAGGGCCACTATCATCCCCGATGGTCCACAATCTGAATATAAAATACCACCAGCGCACCATGTACCAGAAGCTTCGGATGATACTAATACAGTGGTGTCACCTATACACAGGTGTGTACTACCAGAAACTAAGGTAGGAGTATTATTTCCTGCTATAACTGTATGTGTAACATAACTTGAACCAACAGTATAGGTAATTGTAGCTGTACCAGGGGTAAAACTAAACAATACAACCTGTGACACTGATGCGGTGGAGCTTGTATCATAAATTGATAATATTGAAGGATTACTTGTTGACCATATTCCTCCTCTTACCGAATCTATTAAAGCTAAGGAACTGCCACGTCCCGAATCCATAGTACAAATTGTATGCGGTCCAATAATTGGTGAAACCGCAAATGAAGAAAATGTGCATAACAATGCAACTAAAAACATTAAGATCTGTTTTTTCATAAGGAACTTTTAAAAGGTTAAGATTTTGGTTTGGGTATAATTTATAAACTCTTAATTAGTAAGACGAGGGTAACAGGGGTTTTGTTAGGATTGTTTTGAAATA
>CAIWHI010000514.1 GCA_903912435.1 uncultured Bacteroidota bacterium
GCGATTTTTATGAAACCTTTGGCGAGGATGCCCACGTAGCATCAAGGGTATTGGGTATTACCCTTACCAAGCGGGCCAATGGGTCCGCATCCACCGTTGACCTCGCAGGCTTTCCTTACCATAGCCTTGATACCTACCTGCACAAACTGGTAAAGGCCGGCTATAGGGTGGCCATCTGCGACCAACTTGAAGACCCAAAACTAACTAAAGGAATTGTGAAGAGAGGTGTGACCGAACTGGTAACACCCGGTGTTGCTACAGGTGATAAGCTTCTAGAGAACCGCACTAATAATTTTCTGGCAGCATTGCATTTGGGCGAACCCATGTGTGGTATCTCCTTTTTGGATATTTCCACAGGTGAGTTTTATGGTGCCGAAGGGAATTTGGAGTATATGGATAAATTAATCCAGAGCTTTCAGCCTTCAGAAATAATCCTCTCTAAATCCCAGGTAAAGAAATTCAGGGAGCATTTTGATACAAAGGTTTATACCTTCCAGCTTGATGAATGGATTTTCAGGGAGCAGTATTGTTATGACCTGCTGATACAGCATTTCCAAACCCAGAGCCTGAAGGGTTTTGGTATAGAAGACCTAAAGGCTGCCACCGTGGCCTGTGGGGTGGCATTGCACTACCTGAAAGATACAGAACATGCCAACCTGCAGCACCTCAATACGCTGCAACGCATTATTGCTACCGATTTCCTATGGATGGATAGGTTTACCATCCGCAATCTGGAGCTGGTGAATAGCAGTTATGAGCAGGGCTCCTGCTTGTTGCAAGCCATAGACCATACCTATACTCCAATGGGGGCAAGGCTGATGAAACGCTGGATGATTTTCCCGCTGTTTGACATGAACCGGATAGAGCAGAGGCTGAATCTGGTGGCTCATTTTATCTTGTCGCAAGACCTTAACCGCTCTATTACCCATCTGGTAAAACAGATAGGAGATGTGGAAAGGCTGATAGGGAAGATACCTCTTAAAAAAGCAAACCCACGTGAGGTGCTGCAACTGGCCAAGAGCATGGGCCATATGGCAGAGATAAAGGAGTTGTGCTTAGCATCGGAAGATGCATCGCTGGGATTTATGGTCAACCCCTTGCAGCCATTATTAGAGTTGCGGGAAAAGATAATTAAAACTATAGTAGATGATGCGCCGGCTGTGACTGCCAAGGGGGGCATGATACAAGAAGGTATTCATATAGAACTGGACGACCTCAGGGCCATTTCTCGTGGTGGCAAGGATTATCTGCTGAAAATACAGATGGATGAGGCCAAAAGAACCGGTATAACATCTCTAAAAGTATCCTACAATAATGTTTTCGGGTATTACCTGGAGGTGACCCATGCCCATAAAGACAAGGTGCCTAGCGACTGGATAAGGAAGCAGACGCTTACAAATGCAGAACGCTATATTACCCCCGAACTTAAAGAATATGAGGAGAAAATTCTGGGTGCTGAGGAGAAAATTCTGGCTATAGAGTTAGAACTGTACCAGCAATTGCTGGTAAGCATCGAGCCGTATATTTCGCCTATTCAGAACAATGCACATATTATTGCCCAATTAGATTGCTTGCTGTGTTTTGCCAACAATGCTCATAAATATAATTACCACCGCCCAACTCTTGTAGATGAACCTATTCTGCAAATAAAGGCAGGCAGGCATCCTGTAATAGAGCAACAATTACCACCGGGAGAAAATTATGTATCGAATGATATATTGCTGGATAAAAGCGACCAGCAGGTAATTATCCTTACCGGGCCCAATATGAGTGGTAAGTCGGCCTTGTTGAGACAGACAGCCATTATCACCCTTATGGCCCATATGGGTAGTTTTGTACCTGCCGACTCTGCGACCATAGGCCTTACTGATAAGATATTCACCCGTGTAGGTGCATCAGATAACCTGAGTGGTGGTGAGAGTACCTTTATGGTGGAGATGAACGAGACGGCAAGTATTATCAACAATATCAGTGAGCGCAGCCTTGTGTTGCTCGATGAGATAGGCCGTGGAACAAGTACTTATGATGGCATATCACTGGCATGGAGTATAGTAGAGCACCTGCACAATAGTGGCTCCAAGCCCAAGACCCTATTTGCTACCCACTACCACGAACTCAATGAACTGGAAAGGCTATTACCCAGGGTGCGCAATTATCATATCACCCATAAGGAAACAGGGAATAAGGTCATTTTTTTACGCAAACTTGCACCAGGTGGCAGCAGACATAGCTTTGGTATACAGGTGGCACGCATGGCGGGTATGCCCCCTAAACTCCTGACACGTGCCGAGGAAATACTGGCCCAGCTTGAAGAAAAACATGCAAGCACCGGTGGCACTATGCAAAAAGTGAAAAACATAAAGCAAACCACTAATTACCAACTCAATATTTTTGACGGGGTAACCGAAGATATCCGCCGCATAAAGCAATTGTTGGAAGCTACTGATATTAATACCCTCACCCCCATTGAAGCACTGATGAAACTCAACGAGATGAAGGGAATAGTGAAGCAATATGGGCAGTAGAACACATCCTCTTTATAAAGAAAAAAGGGTTCCAGACTGCAAAGCCCGAAACCCCTTTCATATTATAGTATGCTATACTACTGTTTCGTAAACTTAATTGTAGAGGTAGCGTTATTATTTACGGTTTTGATGATGTATACCCCATCGGCAAGGCTGCTCACATCAATAGATGTTTTATTAGCGTCAATATTCCTGCTTAGTACCACACTGCCATTCATGCTTATGATGGATAATTCACCACCACTCAGGTTTTCTACATATACCATATCCTTTGCCGGGTTAGGGTAGATTTTTACTGGTAAACTTGCAGATACATTGGTGATACTGGCTGGCCTTGTGATGGTATTATTAGTAGCATTGGTAATTACAGGGCTGTTAAGATCGAAATAGATGTAACCCTTGTTCTTGATTTGAGTACCAAATGGTATCCCTGGTTTCAATTTAATACTAAAACTCACTGCACCATGACTGCCTGGTTCGTTTGCCGAACTATCGGGTAAGTTGATATAATTGTAGTCAAATTCCACCACATTCGATGCGAGCCACCTGGGGGACATCTGATGGGAAGTACTTAGAATTTTGAGTGTTTTCATATCAAACCTGCTATCCAACGTATCTACCACCCTTATGTTCTCAGCTACATCGCTACCTGTATTCTGGAAATGAATGGTATAGGTAAGAGTTTCACCACTAGCGGAAATATTACCAGCCGGACTAACTTCCTTAAAATTAGGGTCGTAGGAATAGACAACAGGGAAGCAAGCTGAATAATCATTGTTTACAGGATTAACATCAGCAGCCATAACATTTGTATAAACCCTAAAGCAGAGTGTATCCCCAACTGTTACAGAAGTATCCATTGACAAATAAACATTTGATATAAAACTATTCCAATAAGCACCTGTAGCGATATTAGAAAGGCCCGAATAATTCCAGATAAGGGTATCGCCTCGAACAGTATCTGCAGGATAAATACTAAGGGTAGCATTATAATTTACCCTACTGTCTAATACCAACGTCATTGTACCCGAAGCATCATCACAGCCTGTATTATTTACAAATGGATTGAGATAAAAGTCTCTGTGAAGGCGAAGACGGCTTGATGCAACGGCTCCGCACTCAACATCTATCCTACTACTGCAATGTAGAGGGAAATAGGCCGTATCAGGTGCTACATACAGGGTATCGGATGTACTTGCTAAACAAGAGGAGATGGTATCCAATATAGAGAAAGATTGCAGGAAATAATATGCTTATTATCGTATCCGCTGAAAGAATCATTTATATAGGGTATTTATTAGCTATCAGTATATATTGCAGTCA
>CAIWHI010000515.1 GCA_903912435.1 uncultured Bacteroidota bacterium
CCGGATATTGAATCCCGCATATTATTCACTAAAAAATAGTCATTGGTAATTCCCTTAAGGGTGATCACTTTTTGCTGCTCATGGTGAATCACAAATACATTATCCTCTACCACACTGGTAACATGTTTCACCCCCTTTATCTGGCTTATAGCCATCAATTTACTATTGTCAAAGTGAAAGAACTTACCCCTTACTGTGGTAATCTTTATTTCAGGGTAGAAAGAATTAAACAGCCCCTTCGCCATTGTTTCCAATCCATTAAATATACTGAACACCACAATCATGGCACAACTCACCACAGCAATCGCCACCATACTAATACGTGACAATACCGGCACAGCATTAGCACTCCGCTTACCCCGCAGGTACCTTTTTGCTATTTGCCATATCAGTGTGTATTCCATTGGGCAGCTCCCTGTTTCAGGCTGGTTTAGGTTTTATTATTTTGCAGATAGATTATTCCTGACTACCCTCTTCTCTGGCCGAACCAGACGCTTCAAATGCCTTACGTTCCTCACTTATTTGTTTGAAAATTTGGTCCATCTTAAATATATGGTCAACAGTATCATCAACATAAAAAGTAAGTTCCGGTACCCTGCGCAATTGATTTTTTACCCTTAGTCCTAATAACTTACGCCATTCCCATGTACGCTCCTTTATCTTTTGTAACAAACCCTGCTGGTCCTTTACCTGAAAAAAACTTAGGTATACCCTCGCTTCAAGCAAATCGGGGGTAATCATCACTTTTAATATAGATACCATTCCACCCTCTACAATATTCATACCCTCACGCTGAAAGATGTCGCTCAATTCTTCCATAACAAGCTTGCCCACCTGTTTTTGCCTCTTATTCTCTTCCATAAAATTTTAATTAGCCCCTAAAGTTAATTGAATTAAGCCAAACTGGCCGATTATCGTAGAAAACACACACTAAAAAAAGAATTGGGAATATTCATTTTAAACAATTATACCGTAAATTCGCAACAGAATAAGCTTTATGAAAAAAATATTATTAGCATGCTCTGTGGCAGCCTTTTTATTTATTACTACTAATGGGTGTAAAGAAATTGGTCCAAATGTAAATTTAAGAACTTCCACAGCCACCGATTCACCTTATACTGTATCAACTATACCAGCCGCCCAGGCTCACAATGTTTTGGTTGAGGACTTTAGTGGACAACACTGTTCTAATTGCCCATCAGCCCATTCGGAAGCCGAAAGTGCTGCAACTTCCAGCCATGGCCATGTAAATATTATCACCTATTATTACGACATCTCTTCGCAATCCGACCCTATTGCTGGCTCATTACACGACTTCAGGGATACCGTTGCTGCACGTAGAATAGATGCGCAATATTATAATGGAGTTTCTGATTTACCACATGGTGGTATTGACAGGATACCTAATTCATCTGGTAGTCTGGCTATTGATTATACAACCTGGCCGGGGGCGATTTCAGGCAGGTTACCTGCAGTTGACAGTATCAATCTAACCGTTACCAGTTC
>CAIWHI010000516.1 GCA_903912435.1 uncultured Bacteroidota bacterium
CACATTTAATACTATTACGCTCATTAACCCTCCGGGATTATATATGCAGTTTCCAGACTATACCCAATACACATGGGCAGCTACCGGAAATCCATTTACACTTGAGGATATGAATAAGTTTTTCACTGTAAAACGTGGATACCTTAGCTCAAATACTAACTTCCCAGTATCACTAGCCTACATCAATACCCTGCTCAATAACATAGGAGAAGGACCTTATGATTTTGTACTGCATCTTACATTCCAGGTTCCACAGGGCAATAGCATATCTGATATACTAATTAATAATATGCCGGTTACCTGGGCTGGACAGATAGCTCAGACAATAAAAAATCATGTAATTGCTATGGCTTATTCGGCACAACCTGTTCAGGCATTGTCTGCTTGTGTAGGGAATCCGGACCAAATTGGGAACCAACCAGTTCAGTTATTCCACCAGCAACAATTTGAAGTTATGGAAAGTACTACAATCCCTGCCCCGACCTATACACTTACTACAAATAAGCCTAACCTGCTTTTTAATAGTACTTATATTGCAGCGTTTGCTAAAACCGAATTTACGTACGAGATGGTATTATCTGCAACACTTACCAATAACAATTTCACACCTACAGATTTGCATGTTTCATTTAGCCAGAATGGCACAGTAAATAACTCCATTATTACTACCATTAACAATGTTGTAAACAATTACCAGTATTGCGTACCTGGCAATAGTTATCCTTCTATTTATTCGCTTATTTACATAACCGTACAAGTAGGTTCAGATTGCAAAACCGGGGTTTATGATGTTTCAATAAATGGTGACGCTGTTATGCCGGCTTTATTAAATGTTATTTCATAAGATTAATTAATAGCAAAAATGACAAAGAAAACACTATGCATTACGGCACTTTGTGCCGTTTGCTTTTTAACGATGTTCTTGCAGCAACGCTGCACTACTATCCAGGCTGAACAATTTGCCCAGACTTCATCATGTTATTGCGGAGGCCAGGTAATGCCCTTTAATAACCAATTGCCCAATTTTTCCATTCTTAACCAAACGATGGCAGATTGTTTCGGTTGGCAAGAATTTATCGCGCTCAATCAACCTGTTGATACTAACAAAGGATTTGGAGACCCTAATGATTTAGGGCTTGTACAATGGGAGACCTACATGCCTACCTACGCCATATTTCGTAAAGGTGCAAAACCACCCTACCCATGGAGAAGTCAGGGAGACTTACCTTCAGGTGCTAATGCAAAAAAATTCAGGTCTGGAAAATACCTGGTGCTGGAAGATAACCAAAAAGTCCCGAAGGGATTCAGTAGTAACCAGGTTGTCTTAAACAATAACCCAGCCTGGCTAGGTGCTCAGAATGGCACTAACGTATGGTATGAGGTATTGGTAAATGAGGTAGAATATAATTACATTGTAAACAACCACCTGTATAATGCTGATAGTCAATATTTCCGATCCTTTGCAGGTAACAAAATATTTTTACCAGAAAATGCAATGGAAGTGAAAGCTGCATGGATGGAATTAAGCCCAGAAGACACTACCCAACCTAGGTATAATAATATCAAACAACGATTCAAACTATCATTGGCTTATGTACAGGATTCGCCGGGAGGGAAACACAGGGAAACAGTAGTAGCACTTATTGGACTGCATATAATTCGCAAGGTACCTGGCCAATCATCATTAGTATGGGCAACCTTTGAGCAAGCCGACAATAATTTGGCGCTGGATAATACCATTCCACATCCTCTTGGCTACAACCTTTACAATAGTAATTGTGCAGCGCAAAACCTGAACGTAAAAACTGTAGCAGGGCATGATACATCAGTTACTATTGCATGTGCACCAAATGTGCAACCACCGTACTATCTGGTGCGGGGAAATGAACCAGCTCCAATACAAACCAGCAGAACCACGATGGTAGGACTGACTGAAATTTCGACTAATAACCGTATAATAGCATGTATACAGCAGGTTAACCCATCATCAGTTTGGCAATATTACCGGCTTATTAATACAATCTGGAGTAGCAATGACACACCAGATTCCTCTAATAAGAACAATCTGGATTCTATGACTGTCTCAAGTATAAACCCTCCAATTGTGAGTTTTGTAGCAAATACCACGCTTGAAACCTATAATCAGTCAACCAATTGTCTTAATAGTTGCCACAAATTTGCTACTACTGCAAGACCATCTTTCGATACCGATAAGCAACGCCAGACACCTGGCTATCTTGCCGATTTCAGTTTTGTTTTTGGCCTTGCAAAAACTGCTAAATCATCAAGTTTACCTAAGGCAGGCCATCATTCCTCCACTGGTATCAAATAAAGTCTAGACACTAAATGATTCCTAAAAAAGGCTTTAGCTCATAGTAGCTAAAGCCTTTTTTTTTGAGTAATTCAATACTATACAGGTAAAACTCCTCAATTGTGTGCCATTGTTAAGATAAAACTAATAATCAGGCGACCTACTTAATTTGCCATTTTAAGGTAAAAGTAATGTGAGCCACTTTATACCCTAATTAAAGACATCAGAATACATTGATACTATCTTATATAATTAATGCAAAAGAATAATGCCACCAAAATTTTCACTTTTTAATAATTTGGACTCCATAAGTTGATAACCCTAAAATGTTATAAATTTGGGTGAAACTTTTCGATAAAATGATAGTCTAAATATTCTAATCATATATTTTTACCCCAAAAGCAAACCTTTGTAACGAAAATGAGATTAATTATATTTTTCATCGCACTTATTGCCAATTGTTCTACCCTATTCGCACAGACAGATAGTATTAGAGTTTGGAATAAATGGTGCAGCCGTCGGGATACTCCATTGTTGTTTACAGCAGCCAATAACCTGGTACAGGTATATTGCCCAGGTATGAAGCCATCAGAAATTAAACTTAAGTGTAGCGACTGGGCAATGAGAATAGGCAAGCCCGAAATCAAGGACGATACACTAAGTGTAATGGCCATGCCCTACCCCAATAAGGGCAAAAACATGAAACTCACTATCTCAAACGCCAAAACAAATAAAGTTTTGAGAACAGTGAACTTCGGTTGCGACTCAGTACCCAAACTAAAGGCATGGCTGGGAACAATCCGCACTACTGAAGCCTATAAAAAAGATATTTTGGCCCAACAAACGCTAAAAAGTTCCTTCCCCAATTCTTACTACAGCTATCCCTACGTAATTAAATCTTATACATTAAGAATACAAAGCCCCAAGGGCACAGCTACCTTAAATGCCAATGGTTTCTTTATTACTAAAGATGTATTGCAGGAAATTAATAATGCACCTATAGGAGCTACAGTAGAGTTTATTAACATAAAAGCCACCTGCCCCGAATGTGTGATGAAAACACTCGATGATATTAAGATTAAAATAAAATAACTCTTCACCAGGTCTCTAAATTACCGACCAAAATTATTGCATTTTCAATATGACAATTAGATTAAATATACTCATCCTTCCTTTACCTACAAATTGAGTTGTACCTAAGTACATAATGAACGTCTACAAAATAATTAGGAATAAGCATCATATCTCTACTGTCAGGAATATGGAGCTTAATAATTTAGATAAAGTCTATTTCAATCAGACTCTGGCTCTGACGATAATCATAATTTGCCTGTGCTATAAAAAATAGTTTTGCGTAAAGTATAGGACTATGGCATATAAATATAAAAACCTAAACATAAGTAAGATATCCGTTATAGGTGCAGGCCAGATTGGCCCCGACATTGCACTTCATTTTGCTAAATCTTTGTGCGCTTTTGGTGTTACAGTTATTGTGATTGATATTTCACCGGCGGCCCTTGAAAAAGCAAATGCCAAGGTTTACAAAAAAATACAAAAAGGGCTTGAATCGGGTGCATTTAAACCTGAACTAGCTGAAAATATCAAGAATGCATTGGTATTTTCTGGTGATTATAATAATGTATCAGGCTCCCAAATAGTAGTAGAAGCCGCTACCGAAGATGAAAATATTAAAGATCTCATCTTCCGCCAGGTAGAGGGGTTGACAGATGAAAATTGTATCTATCTGTCCAACTCTTCGCATATGCAACCTGAGGTGATATTTAGAAATATCAAACTCAAAAAACGTTGCTCGGTAGCACATTATTTCTTCCCTGCCGAAATAAATCCTGTAGTAGAAATTGTGCAGGGAAAGGATACGGGTATAGATATTACTACTTTATTATTGGGTTTCTATGAGTCAATAGGCAAAATACCTATTCAAGTAAAAAGCTCTTATGGTTATGCTATTGACCCCATTTTTGAAGGCATCTGCCAAACTGCTATAATGTGCCTGGAAAATGGCTGGGGCAATGAAAAAGAAATTGATGCGGCTGCGGTTAAAGCACTAGGCCTGGGGGTGGGTCCTTTTACGGCACTCAACCTAACTGG
>CAIWHI010000517.1 GCA_903912435.1 uncultured Bacteroidota bacterium
GGGAGATGGTGGTTTGAGGCGTCAAGATACTGGAGTTCGAGTGTAATGTATCGCGACCGTTCTGCTGTCTGGGTGCATTTTTTTGATAAAAAAATACAAGACTTACATTCTTATGGTAGTTTTCGGCAATACCACCATCACTTAAGAGCCATTAGATATTATTAATAATATATATTTACTTAGATGGACTACGGGTTAATGTCGGAGCTACATTCTATGGATTTATAGGAATATGCGCATCAAAAACCTGATCATATCGCAATAGACTCTCATTAACCAAGCGTCCATTACAGGCGTCAAGTGCATGTACAAAACGATAATGTAATATTCTGTCCTCTGGAATTTGTACATTCCTAATTTCACCTTTCTTCAAGGGTTGCCCCTGTATTGCTTCTTCGCAAAACCTATAGTTATCGCGACCATATCCCAGAAGAACAAAATAATATTCTGCGGGACCGCTACCAATATTTTCAAAAACAACATTACCTTTTGGCATAATTAATAATATTTACATCTTAAATACTAATGATAAATGACTTCGCATCACATCTGCGGTTTCTCCTACTCGCTTAAATCGTTGGCTGCGTTCAGTTTCGAAAGAGTCGCAAAGCGCTCCTTGTAGGTCTCTAAAATTGTTGTCCTGCAATAGGTTAATAAAGCAAAGATACATACCTTGCGACAATTATTATGCATCTGGTGATACAGAATACAGAAATAGTTGGTAGTCTTTCGTTTATCGACAAATAGTTAACTATATCTTGTGCTGCAAGGTGTGGATAAACACTACGAAGTTTCTTTACAATGGGGTTGAGCTAAAAAACAAAAAATTAGTTCGAAAGTTGTCCAGTCAAGTCTATTAACGATTTTGCATGTTCTTTTACGATTTTGAACGTTGCTTTTCGATTATGACAATAAGTTGATGAATTGCCTCTAAGTCACGGATAAACTGGTTCGAAAGTTGTCCAGTCATCCCGATTAAAATGAGAGAAAAAGTAACAGATCGAAGAGCGATGTGGCTTTTGCTCTATTATTTTAGGAAATTTATTTATTTGAAATTGTTGGGTATAAAATAAGACCAACAAGGGTTTAAATGCAGATAATCACAATTAATTTCGGCTGCATGGCAATTTTTACAATATTGATGTATCGTTTTCGGCAATAACAAAGCCCAGCACTTCTGTTGGGCTTTCTTAATATATACCGCCTACCCCACCAGCACCTTCAAAAACTGCGGCTGTCTTATTTCAGTCCGTCTGGTTTCTGCAATATTGTTTTTCTCAATTACCAGGCGGGATATGAGGTAGCTCAGCGTTGATTCTGCTCCCTGGTTGAGGTTTACGTATGATTCTTCGAGACCATCGTAACAGCCACCTGTGCAGGGGTTGTAGATAACCTGATGCAGATGGTTATTGCCTAAGAACCAGCTAAAACCTATCCGCATCTTGTCTTTATACACCTGTCCGCCAAACACCTCATTGAATTTATCCAGGGCCAGGATGGTATAAGCTATCTCTATGGGTTGCTCACCACCAGCGGATTGGGGCACGTGTTCGTTTCCTTTATTGAGCCAATGTTTGTTTGAAATTGCCTTTATGGTATTGCCACTAAATGTTTTTGACAAAAGGAAATCAAAAGAGGTTTTGGCAATTTCCTTATACTCCCTATCGCCGGTGGCTATCCATGCACACAGCATTGCCTCGGGCAGCAGGCTATTGCCATAGGTGAGGTAGCTTTCATACCATTGCCATTTTTCATTGGCCTCATGCCGGTACATTTGCACCAGGCGGTTGGCAAATAGTGTTATGGTTGACCTGTAAGAGTATTCGTCTTTACCCTTGTTGGCATAATACAGGCCCTTTATAATAAATGCCATGGCCCGTGTGGAATGTATCCTTGCTATTTCA
>CAIWHI010000518.1 GCA_903912435.1 uncultured Bacteroidota bacterium
AGCATTAATGCAAAGATAGGATAATGGGTGGTTTGATAGGCCCTAACCTGATAAGGGTGAAAGAAGAAAATAGTGAGCCTTATTTTACGAATGCCATAGTCATACCACTGCCAAAATAATATCCTGAACCTGCAACACCGGGTTTACTACCTATTTCAAAGCTAAAGCCCAAATTGAGCCTTTTTCGGGTATAGACTATTTTTTTACCTAGCCGCCATCCTAACTTGGTTGTTTGGAAACTTCCCGGTACATCGGGTACTATAGGGTAAGAATGACCATTGGCCTGAAATGGGTCGAACGATGTAGAAGCCATTAGGATATCGAAAAAGGTTTCTTTGTAAACCCCATTAAGGTAGGTATTGTTTGAATAGTCGGGTAAGTTATTTTTTGTACGCACCCACATATAGAAGATATCGGCAAGACCAACGTAAATGCCGTTGGTATAAGCATTGGTGTAATAAACATTAGATAAGATAGTGCCATCTTTTGTTTTTACAGCCCCATAGTCGTGGTCTTTGAGCTCATTACTGTTCATATCAGTAGATACGATAGAGGTGAGATGGTATAGCCCACCTCGGGCAGCAAAGATTCTGCGACAAGGGAGTCTGGCTTTTATATAATGCTCGGTGGAAATAGTGCCACCATAGGTATTGGTGCTGGTTTTACTTAGAATAATCTTTTGCTTTTTGCGGGCATGCAAATCGAGTAGGTGAAACCGGCCTCCTAATTCGAATTGGGAAGCCCCTATTAAATTGTCGCTTTTATTTTGGATATTAACATAGGCCTTAATGTACTGCCCATGCAGGGAAATAAGTTTAGGAAGGTACACGTCAGCCTCGATACCTGCGGAAAGTTTGAAAGGGTCACCAGTACTGCATTCATTATTGAAGGGTAATATTTGACCAATGATTTTCATACCCGAAGACCGGTTGCGCAAAACATAGATGCTAACACCTGTAGTAGATTTAAGTGTATCATCGGAGTAGGGTTGTATGGCCGAACATATACCTATGCCTGAGAAATAGGATAAAGGCACCAATATTGAAAATATTAGTGCCTTTATCCTGATATTGCCTGATGAATTATTCATAGCTAACCTGTTTTGGAGTGAAATTATTGTAATCCATTAACCGTGTTTAGCTTTACGTTTACCCATTCTTTTAAGTTTGCCATGGCTCAGCCATTGGTTTCTTGGCTTGCCATCTAGTGCACTCTGGACATCTAGTAAACGTGGCGTAAGCATTTTAAGATTACCTGTAGGGATGTCGATTATTAGCCCTGAACCGAACCCTAGTAATATATCCAACCAAATTATATTTCTGCTGGCACGGGGTTTCAATTCTACAGTGGCCCGTTTGTTTTGTGATGGAGAATAGAGTTCAATGCTGGTTTTGTGTTTAGCAGGTAATTTTACCGCTGAGGTATAATATGTGGTAGTGACCGAACCGCCGATATTGCTTGAAGCTGCGAAAACTTCGCTGGTAATTTTTAGTTTTTTACCCTCACAGGATACTTCCAGGTCTTTAGGCCCCTGCATTAATGAAACAGTAGATTTGCCATGTGCCACGGCATTGTTTAAAGTGCCAAAACAACAACTGTTTAAAAGAATGGTTAGGAGACCCAATGATGCAATTGTAGTTAGTTTTTTCATGTTTTGAATGTTTTAATTGTTTGTTAAGTGATGTAATTGTGTTAAATTCAAGGACAAAACTAGTGGCAGAAGCGGGGCGTGTCAATTACACCTTAGTTGTATTTTGTAGAGGTGGATAAGGTGAATAAAAATGGTAACGGCCCGTAGATTAGACCGGGCCACACCAATAGATGTGGTGTCCGGAATAAACCAGGCCATTAATATTTTTTCTTCCTTGCTGTTATTTACCTAAGGCGTATACCTTATTTAAGGCGTCGGTACGGGAATTAACTTTGAGTTTGTCGTAGATATTGTGAATGTGCTTACGGACTGTTTCGATATTAATAAACAATAGTCCGGCAATCTCTTTATACCTATAACCTTTAGACAGGTATTGTAGTATTTCCTGCTCACGGGTAGATAGTTTTTCTAATTCAGTATTCTTTTTTTCCTTTTCAGATTGGTGGAAAAAGTTAATCACCTTGCGGGCTATCTGGCTGCTCATTGGTGAGCCACCATTATATACATCAGTAATTGCTTCTAATATTTTGGTGGGTTGGGAAGATTTGGTAATATAGCCTGATGCACCAGCCTGAAGAGACATAAATATATTGTCGGAATCTTCCAACGAGGTGCACATAATAAAGTGCATAGATGGTAATAGGGTCTTTAATTGCCTTACTGTTTCTATACCTGATATACCTGTTTGCAAGTGGATATCTACAAGTACAACATCGGGTAAAAGCAGGGGCAGTTTAACCAGGGCTTCTTCGCCATCTTCAAAGGTGGCAATACACTCGTAGCCCGACGTACCATTAACCAGGATGGCTAACATATTCCGGGTTTCGTACTGGTCTTCTATTACAGCTACTTTAATATTCATCCTTTACGATTAGTGCAATTGTAAAATTAATCAATGTAGGGTAGGGGGCAATTACACTTTAGTAGTATTTTTAGGGTTAGCCAATTTGTTAAGCGAAATTGTAATTGTAGTTTCAGTGCCCTGGCCAATAACTGAATTTAGGGTGAACCGGCCACCTATTGACTCAATACGTTGCTTCATATTGCGAAGTCCATTGCCATTTTTATTGATTAATTGCAGGTCGAAGCCTTTGCCTTTATCAGCTATTGAGATGTTTAGCTCGTTATCTGCTACCGATAATTTGATATCCATTTCGGTGGTGCCGGAGTGTTTTATACTGTTATTGACGGTTTCTTTCACTGTGAGGAAAACGTTGCGCTGCCCCTCGCGGGTTATTTTTAATTCAGGAACAATTAGCTGGAAATCAAGGTTTGGTTCAATTTGCATGCCATCAAGATATTCGCCACAGTATTCCCGAAGCCTGGTAACTAATTGGTCGAGGGTGGTATTTTCGGGATTTAAAACCCAAATAAGGTCGCGCATATTGTCGACCAGTTCGCGCGACATAGCTGATATTTGCTTTATCTCATAGCCCAAAAGTATATTTCCCTGTGCCTTCATGGCTGCTGAATCAGCCGATTTACTAATAACAGACAATCCTGCATTAATATCATCTAAGATAGGTGGCTCGTTGGTTATGATGTTATCTGTAGATTCTGATTTATTTTGATTGATATTAGCAAGCCTATGAGACGTTTCAGATATTGATGCCAGATCAAAGCTTAGTTGTTCATTGCCACTTATTTTGCGTTGTGCAAGATCGGCCATAAGGGATATTTTTGATAATCCTGAACCCAGGTCGTCATGCACATCTTTGGCTATCCTAAGGCGTTCGTTATATTCAGCCTCGGCAATTGCTTTTTCTCTTTTTTGTTTTTGTTTAGTTTGCAACCGGCTAAATAAAAGGAATGCAATTATCATTGTCAAAGTGAGTATGCCTATTACAGCAAGCATTTTGTAATAGGTTTTCCCCATTTCTGCTATTTGTTTTTCTTTTTTCTCCGTATCATATTTGGTTTGTATTTCAGCCATTTGTTTCGACTTCTCCATATTCATCAGGCTATCCTTGGCGGTCGTATATTTTTTATAGAGTTCATAGCCCTTTTGGTAATTACCCATTTTAGAATATTCCTCTGCAAGGTTGCCATAGGTTTCTATAATCAATTCAGACGAGTTTATTTCGAAGCCTGTTTTGAGTCCCTTTTCATTGAGTTCAATAGCCTTTTTGTAATCGCCCAGCATTTCATAAACATTGCCTATGTTAGACAGATTTGCGGCCACCATGAATTTGTTTCCCAATTTTTCACTAATGGCTAATGATTTTTGGTAATAACTAATGGATTGGTCATAATCTTTGAGGTATTTATAAACAATACCCAAATTATTAAATAGTATAGCCATGCGCTCTTCGGCTTTTGTGGCCTCGTAAAGGGTTAGGGCTTTTTTATACTCTGCCAGAGCCTCAGGGTATTTTTTCTGTTGTTCATAGATGATTCCCCTATTGTTGGCGCAGTCGGCAATAGTAGCAGTATCGTTGATGGTAATGCCAATAGCTTCTGCTTCATTAAATTTTGCCAGAGCTTTGTCGAATTCTTTAATGTCGGAGTATAGTGCGCCTATGTTTTTTATGGCAGAGCAAGCACCACGCTTATTTCCTGTTTCTTCGGCAATGGAAATTGCTTGTTGGTAGGAATTGAGTGCTTCTATTGTTTTACCAATATTGCAATAGTTATTTCCGAGGTTATTATAAATAATTATCTGGAGTTTTTTGTCTTTATTGGTTGTAGCTAATGGGAGCGAGGTATTTAACAGGTCAATAGATTTATTGTAATCACCATTATTGAACAGCTTTATGGCTTCCTTTGTTAAAGAATCGGCATTCAATTCTCTGGCCGAACTGCACAAGGACGAAATTGCCAATAATAAAAGCATTAGATATCTCATGTGATTGATATTTATTCAAATAAAAAAAGAAAATATTAGGTAGGTCTATTTAAGGTAGGCGCAAAAAAAAGTGCAGAATACCGAAGTATTCTGCACACAATATAATGAAATAAACTAAAAAAGATAAAATGGTATTTTTAAAACTCTGCGTTTTTAGGAGTACGTGGGAAAGGTATTACATCGCGGATATTGGTCATGCCGGTAACGAATAATACCAAACGCTCGAAGCCAAGTCCGAAACCAGCATGGGGAACGGTGCCGAATTTCCTTGTATCGAGGTACCAGTACATCTCATCGGTAGGGATATGCATTTCATTCATTCTTTGGGTGAGCTTGTCAAGCCTTTCTTCCCTTTGTGAGCCACCTACCAATTCCCCAATACCCGGAACCAGGATGTCCATAGCTGCTACGGTTTTGCCATCGTCGTTTTGGCGCATGTAGAATGCCTTGATATCCTTGGGGTAACCTGTAACTATAACTGGTTTTTTATAGTGTTTTTCCACAAGGTAACGTTCATGCTCACTCTGCATATCTATGCCCCACTTCACATCATACTGGAATTTCTTCTTCTTGTAATGAGTGGAGTTTAGTAATACTTCAATAGCCTCGGTATAGGTAATCCTTTCGAATGAGTTATTGAGTACGAATTCCAGTTTTTCAACCAGACCCATTTCGCTGCGCTCATTCATTGGTTTTTGTTTTTCTTCATCTACCAATCTTGTAGCTAAGAACTCAATGTCTTCGCGGTTGTGCTCAAGGGCATAGGCTATTACATACTTAATAAAGTCCTCAGCGAGGTCCATATTATCTACTATGTCGTTGAAGGCTACCTCGGGTTCTATCATCCAGAACTCAGCCAGGTGGCGGGCAGTATTAGAATTTTCGGCCCTGAAGGTCGGACCGAAAGTGTAGACCTCGCTAAAAGCCATAGCTCCTAATTCGGCCTCCAACTGACCACTTACAGTAAGGTTGGTGCAGCGGCCAAAAAAGTCTTCTTTATAGTTAATCTCGCCATCTTCATTGCGTGGAGGATTATTAATAGGTAGGGTGGTAACGCAGAACATTTCACCTGCACCCTCGGCATCAGAAGCTGTAACAATAGGCGTATGCATGTAAACAAACCCGCGGTCGTTATAGAACTTGTGGATTGCATAAGCCAGGGTATGGCGTACACGGAACACAGCCCCAAATGTATTGGTACGGAAACGCAGGTGGGCAATCTCGCGCAGGTATTCAAGACTAGGTTTGTTCTTTAATTGCAGTGGGAATTCTTCTGTATTGCATAGGCCCAGTATGGTAATTGAATCTACTTTAATCTCTACTTTCTGCCCCTTGCCCAATGATGGTATAACGGTGCCATCAATGCTCAAAGAAGCACCGGTGGTGATATTTTTTACAATTTCAGGGTCGGTTTCCAGGCTTATTACAGCCTGTATATTGCCCATGCAAGAGCCGTCATTAATTGCAATAAACTGATTGTTGCGGAATGACCTAACCCATCCCTTCACATTTACCTGGTATCCAGACTCTTCGTTTTTAAGTATGTCCTTGATTTTTGTGCGTTTCATTGTGCAAAATTAAATTATTTCTGTTGGCAGATAATCTGGTGTAAGATAAATAAATGCCTGAATTAGTGTGGGATTCCGGTATTTATTAATGATTTTTTATCAGTTTTTTGGGTGCTAAGATTTATTTGCTAAAGAACAAATACTTTATCGCCATTATCATCAAGAAGACACCGAATATCCTTTTGAGTGTGGTTTCATCCATTTTGAGGGCTACTTTGCTACCAAAGTAGCTGCCTGCCACAAAGGCGATACATAATATTCCGGCTACCTTAAAATCTACTTGTCCGGCTTTGTAATAATTATAAACAGCAAAAGCACCTATAGGTGGCAGCAGCATAGCTAATGAGGTGCCTTGCGCCATTTTTTGGCTTACTGCAAACAGCAATACCAGGGCAGGTACTATCAGCACCCCGCCACCTATTCCTACCATACTACTCATCACCCCGGCCATAAGACCAAGTACGAGTAATGCTATTATTGTTATTGCGGTTAGGTTCAATTTTTTTTTAAGTTAAAAGTTAAAAGTCAAAAGTTAAAACGGTTTGCAAATTCAAAACTCAAAATTTAAAATTCAAAATTCAAAAGTTAAAACGGTTTGCAAATTCAAAAGTTAAAAGTCAAAAAAAACTAAGGGGAGTATTGTTGGTGTTACTGATTTTAGGATACCAATAATCCCATTTATTTTTTTGAACCAAATTTCACTTTATAGTCGTTGATGCTATGTTGCAGGATTTTCTTGGCGAGACGGGCATTTTGGAAATCCTCAACTTTTACTTCCTTGTTTTCCAGCTTCTTGTACTCCTCGAAAAAGTGGCGCAACTCCTCTATAAAGTGTGGTGATAACTCACTGATGTCATTGTAATGGGCTACACTCATGTCATTGGCACAAACAGCTATTAATTTATCATCGGCCTCACCCTGATCCAGCATGCGCATCACACCTATTATTTTGGCTTCTACCAGGCAAAGGGGCTGCATATCTATTTGCGACAAAACTAATATATCAAGCGGGTCATTGTCATCGCAGTAGGTGCGAGGTATGAAGCCGTAATTTGCAGGGTAATATACAGCAGAATAAAGCACACGGTCGAGCTTTAGCAGGCCGGTTTCTTTATCCAATTCGTACTTAGCCCTTGAGTAGCGGGGGATTTCAATAATGGCATTTACAGTATTTGGTACATTATCACCATAGCTTACCGAATGCCAGGGATTAAATCTATTTGGTTCCATAATCAGGCGGTAAAATTACACAGTAAAACGCCAAAAAACAGGAATAATAGTAATTGTGGTGTATTTTTTGGTTTGTAAGCCATCCTCTTTTTGTGTTTTGAGTTCGGGTGAGTTTTCTATTCTAATATTTATGCCCTTTACCCAAGCATTGTCTTTAATTTTACGTCTATTTGGTGGGGAGGTATTATGAGGCAATTTTTAGTAATAATCATTTTTATTTCAGCATTGGCTTTTGCTAAGGTCGTTGATGCGCAGCGCTTGCCTGTACTTATTCCTTATAGGGATGGTAATAAATGGGGCTATGCCGACAGCAATGGAAAGGTGCAATTAGGACCAAAATGGGATGAGGCTGAGCTTTTTTATAATGGGAGGGCTAGAGTAGTAATTACCAAAAAGGATGAGGATTATGTATGCACAATAGATACCAATGGGCACTATATTATACCGCCATGGCGACACTGGAATGGGAAAACCTATAATAAATGGGATGCAGAACCTTATTACAGACCTACGTATAATGCCCGCAGTAAAAAAAGGAATAAGTGGGGAATCATTGATGCTAATAACAGAGAGGTAATTGCCTGCTGGTATGATAAAACTATAGACCCCAAAAGTAAATACCCTACTTCGGGTATATTTAGTTATGATTCTTTGTTGCATACATATGCTGCCGTAGTAAGTAAGGATGGGAAGTATGGAATTATAGATACAGGGAACAGGGTGCTGCTTCCCTTTAAGTACGATGGAATCATATGGCCCCGTATGCCCTATGAATGTCCGCCACTGTATTTTAAAATTGTGATGAAGGGCAAATATGGAATCATAGATACGGCAGGTAGGGAAATAGTACCTGCGAAATATGACTATATCAGTAGTAGTTGGCCCGAAAAGAATAAATGGATCCAGTTGTGGAAGGGCAAAAGGAAGTTAGTTGCGGACCCTAATGGTAAGATAATTGTTGATATTAAGGGATATTCTGCCAATTTTCCCCAAGACTCTTTGATACCGGTACTGAAGTTAACCGGAAGATATGGAATAATGAATTATGACTATAAAGAGGTGATACCCTGCATATATGACGGTGTGAGTGTAATTCATGATAGTATTTGTGTGCTTATGGATAGCCTTGATATGCCCAACAATAAGCATACCCGGTACAGAAAATTTTATAGTAGTAAAACTTTTAAGCCCATTACAGATTGGCTTACAGATGAACAAATTTATGGGAAACCAAAACCCACAGCACCCACCCAGCCCCCCTTGCCTCCAGTATTTCCGAATTCAGATAGTATAGACTGGATGCGTACTTACTCCATATCCAGGCAAAGATTCAGCTATCCGGTAAAAGGGATAGGTAGGTTTAGTCATAAGCCTTATATCGCCATTATGGATACAGCGGGGAGGTATATTTTGCCCCCACGAGAAAGTGACGCTACAATAAGGTATTATAATTTGAAAGACAGTTTGCTGGTATTGCTAAAAGAAAATTGGGATTCGTTTCAATGTGTTACAGACTTTAACCTGCATCAGGTAATGAAGTTCCAACGAAATAGTATAGAGACAGCTTTCTATTACAATGGGAGATTTTATGCAGTAATGAATACCAAGTTCGGATACTATGAATATACAGGAGGCCGGGCAACATATAGTTACTACCATGAAAAGCCGCCACTGTGCATTGTTGGTGCGGATGGTATGATGGTAAAAGAATTCCAGCAATTCGGTATCATAAATAGTTGTGACCAATATGGTGTGGCCGCTACTTCTGACCAGTATTATTCTGATGCGGTTTATATTGATGCGTCTGAGCCACACTTTGGCGGATATTTTAGGGTAGAAAATGAAATGGGTAGAATGGGAATTATACAGTTGGGAGGCAGGGAGACATTCCCCGCTATAAATTTTAAATACGATATCCTTGAACCCTGTGGAGCTGGTATATTTAAAGTGGAATCGCATAGGAAGCGGGGAAACCGTGAGTACGTTTTAGATATTGTATCACCTAAGGGGAAAATAGTGTGTAAACCTGAGCCCCACATGATAGATAGTAATGGGCACATATTGCTTGATAGCATGACAGTGTCAAGAGTGGAAAGAATAGTGGTTGCACAGGAAAATGGTGGTTCAGAGCAAATGGGGATGTTATTCAAGGTATTTCTCAGCAGAGAGCCGGATGAAGATTACTGGAATAATTTTTTATATATGGATTCAAAGGGTAGGGGGTATTATAAGAATTTCCCGGGATTGGGGAAGTGATTAAGAAGGGGCTGCAAACCAGATCGAAATATAAGTTGGTAATTACCGGGGGGGTAAGCGATTTATTTTTGTATGCATCCATTATAGTATGTCATGGTGTAATCAAACTTTTTATACAAAAGCAATAATTGACAGTGTTTCCCGTTTTAGGGTTTTTGTTCTTTGAGCGATGCTTTTATTTCAGTGTGAAGGAAATGTTTGGGGTATGGTTTATGGTTGAATAATTAATATTTAAAGTAACCCAAGGAATTGCTTCAGTTTTACGTCTTAATAAGTAATAGAGAATGCCCAACGGATTCTCTAAGAATAAGGGCGTTTAAGTTAGAATGCGCCTAAAATTTGCGTTTTGCATGGTTCAAAAAAAGAATATAAAATGGGTTTTTAGGTTTAAACCAGAATTAATAAAATGATAATAATTCGCCTCTCTATTATAAAATGCAACAAGGAGCATTTATAAGCCCTATATTTGAAAATATTTTTACCATTGAAATTGTTTTTTAGGGTCGTACTTATATCTTTGCAACCGCACAAAAAAGCTTTAATAATTTTCAGGAAAAACAAAAACTAAAATCAGAATTATGGCAGATGTAAAAATGGCACCACAGAGCCGCGCTGGTAAGCCAAAAAACTCAAGTAACTTCATGACTAACCTTATAGTCGTTGTTGCTTGTATTGTAGCAGGAGTATTGATTTTCAACTTCGTTTTGGGTAGTCCTGGTAATTTCCATGACGGGGCTGCAAAGATGCACCCACAAAACTTTATGGGTCAGATGTATTCGGGTGGATTCGTTGTACCTATCCTGATGGCTACTTTATTAACGCTTATCTCTTTTATTGTAGAGCGTGCACTTACAGTATTTAAAGCAAAAGGTAAAATGGATGCCGGTGAATTTGTACGTAAAGTACAGTACCACCTTGCTAATAAAAATGTTGATGCAGCAATTGCTGAGTGCGACAAACAAAGCGGTAGCGTAGGCAATGTAATGCGTGCAGGCCTGGTTAAGTATCGCGAAATGACTACTAACCGTGAGCTTGATACTGAGCAAAAAGTATTAAGCATCCAGAAAGAAATAGAAGAAGCAACAGCTCTTGAACTGCCGATGCTTGAGAAGAACCTTGTGTTCCTTTCTACTATCTCTTCTTGTGCTACCCTGTTGGGTCTGTTTGGTACGGTAATGGGAATGATTCGTTCATTTGCTGCGATGGCAAATGCAGGTACACCTGACCCTAACTCACTTGCAGGTGGTATATCTGAGGCCCTTATCAATACGGCTCTTGGTATCAGTACCTCATTTATAGCTATTATTGCTTATAACTTCTTCACTACCCTTATTGATGGTATCACTTTCGGTATTGATGAAAGCGGGTTTACATTAACCCAGAGTTTTGCTGCTAACTACAAATAAGGTTTGCCACAGGTCATAAATCAGGCATGTTGCGGTATGCATAATGTCTGATTTATGACCGTGAAAAAATAAGTAACAATTTTGTGTGGAATTTGAATGAAAATGTGTCTTGATGTTAAGTGACATCAGTATGCCCTTCTAAAGGTTCATTGGAAGCACTTTAAGAATTTAAATTTAACTTTTTTATTTAGCAAAATGCCTCACGCAAAACTTCCTCGGAAAAGCACCAACATTGACATGACGGCAATGTGTGACGTGGCTTTCCTATTGTTGACGTTCTTTATGTTGGCAACAAAATTTAAGCCAGATGAGCCAGTGGTTGTAAAAACACCATCGTCAATTTCTGATATTATCTTGCCTGACCGCAATATCATGTTATTAACTGTTGACCCACATGGTAAAATATTTTTCTCCATTGATGATACAGTATTGGCTGATGGGCCTGCACGTAAATCTTTAATTGAGCGCATCAATGGCGACAAGGGATTAAAGCTAAGCGGTGACGAAGCAAAGACTTTTGAGAATGGTGCTTCAGTCGGTCTGCCTTTCAACCAATTGAAATCATACCTGGGTGCACAACCAAATGACATGAAAGCTATGATGGCAAATGCATCAGGTGTGCCTGTTGATACTTCTGTTAACTCGCCTAATAATGAGTTGGCTGTATGGATCAGGAGTGCAAGGGAGGTTAACCCAAGATTGCGTATCTGTATCAAGGCTGATGGTGATGCTTCTTATCCTAATGTTCAGAAAATCATTAAGACGCTTGAGGGCTTGAAAATCTTTAAGTTCAACCTGATTACCAATTTAAAGGGTATACCTGAAGGTACTGCAGCTTATGAGCAGACTCATAAGGATATGCATTAGTAAGATGGCGAATAGCCATAATGAATATGGTTAGGAAGTTCTTTTGAAAAATTTATTTAGAAAATTGGGATTGCATCAATTTTAGGTAGTCCTTGAAAAATAATGTTTTATGGCTGAATTAGATACCTCGGGCGGGGGGCATAAAAAGGGCCCCGGAGTCAAAAAAGCAAAAAAACTAAGTACACGTATTGACCTTACGCCAATGGTGGATTTGGGCTTTTTGCTGATTACCTTCTTCATGTATACTACTACCCTGGCCAAGCCAAAGACCATGGAAATTAATATGCCTTATAAGGATCCCAATATGAAAATTGAGGACCAAAATAAGATTAAGAAAAGTGTAGCTCTTACTGTATTACTCAGTAAGAACCATAGGGTATATTACTACGAAGGAATAGGAGATGATCCTAATCCTCCACCAGATTTCTTGCATCAGACAAATTTCAATGCTAAGGATGGTATAAGGTCTGAAATCATCAAGAAGAAGAAATTTGTTGATGATATGAAACGTGCCGGAACCCTCACTGCAAAAGATGAGACAACGGTATTGATAAAACCGGATACTACAAGCACCTATGCCGACCTGGTAAATATGCTGGATGAAATGAGTATTAATGATGTGAAGGTTTATGCCATCATCGATATTTCAGATATTGAGCAGGATTTCATCAAGAAGACTGAGGAAGCTGCAGGCGGTGCTGCTCCAAAACCATAAGCAATTAGTTTGCTGGTGATTAAATGAATGTATTATTTTTTGGTTTAGAATAGGTTCATAGCTTTTTCTAATCCGGACTAAAAAGCAAAAAGAATGGATATTAATAAAATACTTAACAGCGACTACCTCGATATCATATTCGAGGGCCGAAATAAGGTTTATGGCGGTTATGAGTTGCGAAAAAACTATCCAAAGCGTGTACTTAAATCCTTGCTGGTAATAGCAGGTATTGGAGTGTGCGGTGGCATATATGGTGTTATTAATATGAGCATGAAGGCTGAGAAAAAAGTGGCACCTATGCTAAAGCAGGTGACACTGGCAGAGCCACCGCCAATAGACCCTCGTAAGCCACCACCACCACCACCGCCGCCACCACCACCGCCGGTGAAACCAACTGTGAAGTTCACACCTCCGGTAATTAAGAAGGATGAAGAGGTAAAGGAGGAGGAAGTGCCACCACCACAAAAGGAAATTATTGCATCGGGGCCTAAAACAGAGGCGGGTGACCCCAATGGTATAGACCCAGGTGTAACAGAAAAAGGTACAGGTGTAGTGGCAGCCCCACCGCCGCCTACTATCTTTACTTATGTGGAGCAGATGCCGAAGGCAGATTATGATTTTACTGCCTACCTTCAAAAAAGTTTGAAATATCCTGATGCTGCACGAGAGAGCAATATTGATGGTCGCGTAATAGTGAACTTCGTAGTAAGTGAGGATGGCTCAATAAGTGATGTGAAAGTGGTTCGTGGAATTGGTGCGGGTTGTGATGAGGAAGCAAAAAGGGTAGTAAGAGAAATGCCTAAATGGAAACCAGGTAAACAAAATGGTAAGGCGGTAAAAGTTTCTTATACCTTACCTATCCTATTCAAGCTTGAGTAATTTAATCTAAATATTTTTTGAAAGCCACCTGAACAGGGTGGCTTTTTTAATATTCCTTATTTATAGCCACCCTAATTGCTAAATTTCACTTTTGTACTACCTTTGAGTTTTTGATTAGATTTTTAATATCAAAACTGAGGCAAATAGCTTTTTTGTTTAGTAAAATATTTTAAATGAGAATCTGGGCATTTCCATCTTTTTATCCAATAGACCGACCTGGCTACAGTTTTAATGGGATTTTTGCCCATAGGCAATACAAGGGTTTGATAGAAAATGGTGCCGACTTGAAAGTGATCTTTCCGGTAGCATGGAGTCCGGTATATCCTGTTTCGCTGTTGCATCCACAGTGGAAAAGATTAACTAATATAGGTTACCCAAAAGAACGGGTATATGACGGAATACAGGTGTACCAACCAAGGGTACCCAATTACAAGCCAAGCAGGATACATAAGAAAAAGTTTCCTGAGCGCTATATTGACACCATAATTCAATTTTTTAGCGATAATAAAATAAAATTGCGCCCAGATAGGGATGTGTTTTATTCCCAGTGGTTGCCCGATTCAGCATTAGTGCAAATAGCTGCCCATAAATTGGGTGTTAAATCGGCGATATTATCAATAGGTGATGATGTGGTGCAGTGGCCACATGGTAATGAGCATAATCACCAATTGTTTATTAAAACAATGAATGAGGCAGACCTCATATTCTCATGTGCCAATTATCTGGGTAGGGAAGCAAACAGGGTTCTAGGGAAAGACCTTCCATTTTTTGCCGTAAGGTGGGGTGTAGACCATAGTTTTTTTAAGCCAGTAACTGAAAGTGAGCAGGAAGTATTAAAGAAGCAGTATAATATACCTGCAGACAAATTGGTGATACTGAATATTGGAACGGCAACACCACGTAAGGGATGGCTCGATTTGTTTGATGCACTGGTAGAGGTGAAGAAGGTGAATAGCAATTTTGTAATTGCGGCAGTACATACAGGAGCACCATTGTTTGATTTTAAGATTGAAACAGGCAAGCGGGGGTTAACAGAAAATTTTATTGATATAGGGGAGGTGAATCCCAGGGATTTGAATAAGGTCTATAATATGGCCGATATATTTTGCCTGCCATCACATAGCGAGGGAATGGCAAATGTGGTAGTTGAAGCCTGTTCATCGGGGTTGCCGGTGATAACTACTTTGGTGGGAGGGCATTCTGAATTGATTAATGATGGGCAGAATGGGGTACTCCTACCACCTGAACAACCAGCCTTGTTAGCCGAAAAACTGCTGGATCTGATACAGGATGAGGCCAAAAGAATGCGATATGGTAGGGCAGCCAGACACTCAATACTCCATGATTGGGGAAACTATGCCGAAAGTACAAAGCTGATATATGATAAATTGTTATCGCTTTGTAGTAATAAGTAGGGTTTATTAATTGAAAAAGTTGGGATATTGTACACATCTGAAATTTCAATTAGGTATTTAGGGGAGTTGTGTAAATAATGGATCATTGAGCTTGTTCTTTTTTTGTAGGTAAATAGGGCGACATGATGTTATTTTCCCTTTCCAAAACATGTAGGTGCGAAGTGCCCTTGACGAATTTGGTGGTACTCGCTACAAAAAATCAGATAGCCAATAAGAGGCCTCACTGCGGCCCTCTGCCATTGACAAGTGTGTGTTTTTATGTAAAATTTGATAACCGACAGGAGGCTTCACCCCAACCCTCTGCCATTGACAAGTAATGTTTTTTGGGTACTTGCTGCAAAATTTAGATAGCCAATCGGAGGCCTCACACCAGCCCTCTCCAAGGGAGAGGGTGCCGTATCCTGCGGTTTATGACAATAATTTTGAGATATGTATGGGTTGGCCAAGTCATTTTCAAAGAAC
>CAIWHI010000519.1 GCA_903912435.1 uncultured Bacteroidota bacterium
ATCCGGTTACCCTAAATTCAGATGGCACTTTCAACAATCCTGAAAACAGGTGGGGTGGTGTTCAAAGACCAATTGATAATACCGATTTCGAAGCTTCGAATGTGGAGTATATCCACTTCTGGTTGATGGATCCCTTCATGAATAATACCAATTCAACCGGAGGTTCCCTGTATATCAACCTTGGTTCAGTTTCTGAAGATGTATTAAAAGACTCAAGGTTGTTTTTTGAAAATGGTATCCCTTCGCCATTTGATAAAACAAAACTGGACACTACCATATGGGGCTATGTACCAAAATTTGCACAACAAATCACCAGAGCTTTTGATAATGACCAATCATCACGTGAGTTGCAGGACGTAGGTTATGATGGATTACCCGATCAGTCAACTAATCCTGACCAATTAACGGAACAGACCAAGTTCGCTACATTTTTGAAGCAGGTGAAGCTTATTGTCAATCCGCAGGTATATAATACCATAGCCGCAGACCCATCGAATGATGATTACCATTTTTACCGCGGTTCTGATTATGATGCAGCCAATCATGACACAGGGGCTTATGTTATCCAGCGGTACAAGAAATTCAATAATCCTGATGGTAACTCACCAATTACTGCAGCTAATGCCAGTTTCCCAACATCGGCAACTACACTGCCTGAATCAGAAGATATTAACAGGGATAATACCCTGAATGAAGCAGAAAGCTACTTCCAATATCGAGTAGATTTGAAGCCTAACATGGTTTCGGGTTCCAACTACATTATTACAAAAACTGTAAACAATGTATCCCTGCCAAATGGGACATCCAATGTGCCGGAAACGTGGTATGAGTTTAAGATACCGATCCATAATTTCGACCATGTAGTAGGTGGAATTGGTGATTTCAGGTCTATTCGTTTCATCCGTATGTTCATGAGTGGTTTCCAGGATAGTGCATTCCTTCGTTTTGCTACACTTGAACTGACCCGTAACCAATGGCGCACCTATCGTTATTCATTGAATTCTCCTGGTGAGAATGAACCTCAGTCTAATAAAGGGCTTACCGATTTTAGTGTGGCTACAGTAAACGTTGAGCAAAATAGTCCTAAATATGTTCTCCCACCAGGAGTAAGCCGCCAGTTAACCACTGTTTCTACTACTCAAACAGCCTTGCAAAATGAGCAATCATTAGCTTTAAAAGTGTGTGCATTACAGGATGGTGATGCCAGGGCTGTATTTAAGGAAGTGAATGTAGATATGAGGCAATTTACCTACTTGCGTATGTTTATGCATGCTGAGTCAATGCCCAATGCTCCTGAGGTAAAGAATGCCGATGTTGATGCATTCATAAGGATAGGTAGCGATTTTACAAATAACTATTACGAATACCGAATGCCCCTTACAGTTACTAATTATGGTAGTAACAGAACCTTGGCTGATTATCTTACATGGCCTGCTTCAAATGAGGTGGATATAGTTTTACAAGATCTGGTTGAGGCTAAGAAAAAACGTGATGCCGCCAATTGGCCTAATTTTCAGCCTTATAGCACTGTCGATTCTAAGGGAAATACCATTGTAGTATTAGGTAATCCTAATATAGGCAGTGCAAAGAATATCATGCTCGGGTTGCTTAATCCTAAAAAAACCAACCAAACGGCAGGTGATGATGGATTGCCAAAGTGTATAGAGGTGTGGTTTGACGAGATGAGGATGGCCGGAACGAATGATCATCCTGGTTATGCGGCGGCTGGTAAGGTGTCTTTTCAGGCGGCTGATTTGGGTACCTTAAGTGCATCAGGCAGTATGCATACTGCCGGTTATGGTAATATTGATCAGAAAATTCAGCAGCGGTCGCAGGATAATTACTACCAGTTTAATACATCTGCTAATCTTAGCCTTGGTAAGTTGTTGCCTCACGATTGGGGTGTTCAATTGCCTTTTTACGTAGGCTATACCCAAAATGTAAGCACACCTAAATACGACCCCTACAACCAGGATGTGGTACTTAACGATGAAATTAATAGTACTAAGAGTGCGCGCCTGCGTGATTCAATAAAAAATGTTGCTCAGGATTTTACATCAATTTTTAGTTTCAACTTCACCAATGTAAGGATAACTGGCAACCCTTCGGCTCCGGTTAAGAAAATTAAAATGCCATGGAGTATCAAGAACTTTGATTTTAATTTCTCTTACAATAACCAATTTAAGCGTAACCCTACCATTGCAGCAGATAATCTTGTAACCGAGAAATTAGGTATAGGTTATAATTATAGTATTAAGTCTAAACCTATTGAGCCATTTAAAAAATTAATCAAGTCTAAATCTAAATGGTTTGCACTAATAAAGGATATCAATATTAATCCGCTACCATCTAGTTTTACAATGCGTAATGACTTGAACAGGGTAAATGAAATTACCCAGGTGCGTAATATAGAAGGTGCAAATGGTTATTCTATACCCCCTACTTTCTATAAAAACTTTACATGGAACAGGACGTATACACTTAGATGGGAGTTGATGAAGTCCATCTCATTCGATTATAATGCAACCAATATTTCAAGAATTGATGAGCCCTATGGATTGATTAATACGAAACAAAAGAGAGATTCATTGTTTGACAGGATTAAAGGTCTGGGTCATACCACCTCCTATACACAAACATTTAATGGATCATATAATGTGCCATTATCAAAGTTGCCGCTTACAGATTGGATGACCCTACGCCTGGGCTACACAGCCAAGTATACGTGGACCGGTGCCGACCCTGTTGCCTATAATTTAGGTAACCTTATATCGAATACACAGACTAAAACCCTTGCTGGTGAATTTAATCTGAAACAACTTTATGATAAGTCAAAATGGCTAAGGGCACTAAATAATAAACCTGTAAGCAATAAAAACACAAATGCCTCAGGTAAGCCTAAAACTGATTCTACAGGTGGTGGTAATGGCGGAAATGATAATAATGGTAAGGGCGTAAAAGACCTTAGGCAATTGCCTGGTAAGAGTAGTGTGGCTCCTAACGGGAATAGCAATTTTATGCCTGGGGCAGGTGGCGCCGCAGGTGGATTAGTTTCAGGCAACACTAACGGCAAAGGGAATGGGCCTGCCAGTGGCAATGGCCCTTCAGGTGGTGGTAATACTGGTGTAGGGAATATTGTTGGTGGAAATACCGGTGGGGGTAATAATGGTGCAGGTAATACAGGTGGAGGAAATACCGGAGGCGGTAATACCGGCGGTGGTACTACCGGAGGCGGTAATACTGGCAATGGCAATGCTGGAG
>CAIWHI010000520.1 GCA_903912435.1 uncultured Bacteroidota bacterium
CCAAAGGTGGTAATATGCCCAAGAACAGGGTCATGGGTTAATGACTGCATATGGCTATGTGAAGACACAAATGCCCCCATTGGCATACCCCCACCAAGGGCCTTGCCCAATAATACTATATCCGGCACCACATCAAAATGTTGGAAGCCCCAAAGTTTACCTGTTCGCCCAAAGCCACACTGAATTTCATCGAATACCAAAAGGCACCCTTTTTGTATACATTTCTCCCTTAGTCTGAGTAGCCAATCTGGGTCTGGAGCTATTACACCAGCCTCTCCCTGTATAGTCTCAATAATTACACACGCAGTCTGGCTATTAATTGCATCAATCAATTCATCGGTATTATACGCATAATGCCAACACCCGGGTATCAATGGGCGGAAAGCATTTCGCCAATACTCATCACCCATTACACTCAGTGCACCCAGAGTATTGCCATGATAGCTATTGACGCAGCTAATAATATCAGTTCTACCGGTTACCTTTCTGGCAAGTTTTATAGCCCCCTCTGTAGCCTCTGCTCCCGAATTAGTAAAATAAACACAATCAAGGTTTTTAGGTAAATAGGAAGTGAGTAATTCGGCATATTTCACCTGGGGGCTTTGCACCAGTTCGCCATACACCATTATATGCAGGTATTCATTGGCTTGCTTAGTAATAGCCTCCACCACGGCAGGGTGGCAATGGCCAATATTACATACACTTATCCCACCTATCAGGTCCAGGTATTTTTTCCCATCCGCATCATACAGATAATTGCCCTTAGCCTTTACCATTTCAATCCCCACAGGGGCAGGCGAGGTTTGGGCAATGTGACGCAGGAAAAGTTGTTTAGTGGTCATTTTTAAAAAGTCTAAAGTTAAAAAGTGCTGCTGCGATAAAGCCGAATAATAGAACAAAAGCTCAACAATCAATTTACGGCAATTCTTCCATTTTCCGAAGGCTTTGTTCGGGAAGGAAGGGCGTTAGGGGGAAGTTATATTTATTTGTGCTCAAACTATACCAACCCCTCATACAACGCATAATTCTCATCGTCAAAACAAACAAAAATTACTACATTAAACCAGCCATGGTTGGCCTCAATAAAAGCCTTGGTGGTATTAACCGCAATCTCTGCCGCCCGGGGCTTTGGGAAATGATAAACACCAGTACTGATATTGGGAAATGCAATAGAATGAAGGCCATTATCCTTTGCCAATTGCAGGCTATTGCGATAGCAATTCGCTAAATGCTCCGGTTCCTGGTTTTTACCGCCATTCCATATTGGCCCTACCGTATGTATAATGTGTTTTGCAGCTAACTTATACCCCTTGGTTATTTTGGCCTGTCCGGTTTTGCAGCCATTAAGGGCGCGGCATTCTTCCAATAGTTCCTTGCCAGCAGCCCTGTGGATAGCCCCATCCACTCCGACTCCACCCAATAGCGAACTATTGGCTGCATTTACTATAGCATCAATTTCAAGGGTAGTAATATCGGCCTTCAGTATTTTTATGGCATTACTCATAGATCACTATTTACAGGATTAAGATTCAGTTCTTTTGCCTTATTGATCAAAAGTGCATAGGCAGCCTCATAATTATTGGGGATTACCCCATCCAATATTGCTTCCCTTACCGTGGTTTTCAATACCCCCACCTCGCGTGATGGGCTCAGGTTGAAGAGTTTCATTATTTCATCTCCACTTATAGGTGGTTGCCAATTGCGTATTTTGTCACTTTCCTCTACATCCTTTAGCCTTTGTTTCACCAGCTCAAAGTTTTCGAGATACCGTTTCACTTTCAGTCTGTTTTTTGATGTTATATCGCTTTCGCACAATATCATCAGGTCGTCAATATCTTCCCCTGCATCAAATAGCAGTCGGCGCATGGCCGAGTCGGTAATATCTTCCTTAGTGAGGCTTATTGGTCGCAAGTGTAGCGAAACCAATTTGGCCACATATTTCATGCGCTCATTTAGCGGTAGCTTCAGTTGTTTAAAGATTTTTGGCACCATTCTTTCGCCCACCACCTCATGCCCGTGAAATGTCCAGCCATGGCCTTCTTCAAATCGCTTGGTGGCTGGTTTCGCAATATCATGCAGCAGTGCTGCCCACCTAAGCCATAGGTTATTGCTTTTTGCTGCAGTATTATCTATAACCTGTAGGGTGTGGTAAAAATTGTCCTTATGCCCTTTACCCTCTATAATCTCTACCCCCGACAAATCAGTAAACTGCGAAAAAAACTCTTTTAGCAATCCGGCTCTAAACAACAGGTCGAGCCCTATAGATGGCTTTTTTGAAGCCATTATTTTATTCAGTTCGTCAGTTATCCTTTCCTGGGTTATAATTCTTATCCGCTCCCGGTTGCGTCTTATGGCATCAAATACATTTGCTTCGATTTCAAAACCCAACTGGGTTGCAAACCTTATGGCCCTCATCATTCGCAATGGGTCATCTGAAAATGTAACATCAGGCCCCAACGGGGTACGTATAATTTTTTGTTTCAGGTCGGCAACTCCATTAAAAGGATCTACCAATTGGCCATAATTGTGCTTATTCAGGCTTATAGCCAGGGCATTAATGGTAAAATCACGTCTCAACTGGTCGTCCTCAATAGTGCCGGGGGCTACTTCCGGATTGCGGGAGCTTGGTGTATAAGATTCCTTGCGGGCACCTACAAACTCCACATCAAACCCATTGAGCCTGAACTGGGCTGTGCCATAGGTTTTAAAGAAGTTAACCTGTGGTTTGGGTCTAAAGGTAGCTGCTGCAGCATGTGCCAGGGCTATGCCATCGCCGGTGCATACTATGTCTGCATCCTTAGTATTGCGACCCAGTATTTTGTCGCGCACAAAGCC
>CAIWHI010000521.1 GCA_903912435.1 uncultured Bacteroidota bacterium
GCCCATAACCGACCAGGAGATACAGCAATTAAGGGCTGAAACAAAAGGCACCGCCCACAAACTGCACTTTAACAATGCCGGGGCCAGCCTGCCGCCTGATGTGGTGGTAGTTGATAGTTCAATAGGAGACCACAAAGTGAATATGTATGTTCGCTTAAAGCACAAGGATATACCACCTGAGGCATACAATAGATATTATATTAATGATGTTTTTATTTATGCAAATTACAGGCTTGGTAGTAAGACACATGACACAAGTAAAGACAATAAAATTTTATTAGATGGCTATAGTATTATCGATAAGAAAAGGGATTTCAAACCCAAAGTGTTTTCTGATATAATGGTGTTTCATAAGGGAGATACCTATAGCCTTGATAACCAGAATACATCGTTAAGCAGGCTGGTAAATATTGGGAATTTTAAATTCGTAAAGAACAGGTTCGAAACTGCAGGGCCATCTTTACTGGATGTTTATTACTATCTCACACCATTCCCTAATAAATCATTAAGGTTTGAAGCAGGGGCAAATACCCAAAATGATAATAGGGCTGGTACAAAAGGCAGCATAAGTTGGAGGCACAGGAATGTATTTAAGGGTGCCGAAGAATTTTTGTTCAAACTGAGCGGTGGTTTCGACGCACAATACAGCGGTCCTGTGCATCAACCTACAATTTACAACTTTGGTGCCGAAACCAACCTGTCCTTTCCTCGGTTTATAATTCCATTCATTGACCTAAAGATACCCAGCCGGTCAATGCCGCGCACTGTTATTAAATTGAAATACAATTTTGAGTCATCTGCCAAACTCATTAATATTAGTTCCTACTCAGCAGTTTTTGGATATGATTGGCATCAGGGAGGGCATTCAGAGCATCAGTTTTACCCTCTCAATTTCACTTATGTTAAGACAGATACGGTGGGTAGCCCTGAAAACATGGGTATATTGTATGGCAACCTGGTATTTAATGGTATCATCATTGGCCCTACTTATGAGTATACCTATACTTCGCAGGTAGGGCCTGCTAGGATGCATTCGTTCTATTTTGATGGCAGGATTGATTTGTCGGGGAATATCCTTGGATTAGTACAAAAAGCTGATTTTGAAACCAATCCCCAGAAATTGTTTGGTTCCACCTATGCCCAATACTTAAAAATGCAACCTGATTTCAGGTATTATCTAAGGTTATCGGCAGCCACTGTATTAGCATCACGAATTGTGGTAGGTATTGGGATTCCGTATGGCAATTCTATGGACATGCCCAATATAAAGCAATTCTGGGCAGGGGGTAACAGTGACCTTAGGGGTTTCCCGTCGCGCCTATTAGGGCCTGGCACATTTAATGAATATGATTCTTCAAGTTCCCGTAGGTATATACAGACACTTGGTGACCTAAAACTGGAAATGAATTTCGAGTTGCGCCAAAATATTTACAAATGGTTGAATGCAGGAATATTTGCAGAAGCTGGCAATATCTGGCAATACAGGGCTGACCCGAATTTTCCCGGTGGTCAATTTACTTCCGGCTTTTATAGAGAACTGGCTGCAGACGTAGGTGCTGGCATCAGGCTAGACTTTAGTATATTGATATTGCGCCTCGACTTGGGCATGCCTGTGCGTAAGCCCTGGATGGCAGAAGGCCAACGCTGGGTAACAGATAAAATCGCTTTTGCTGACCCTGATTGGAAAAAGAAAAACCTGATATTTAATATTGCTATAGGGTATCCTTTTTAGAAGGGGGATATTGGGGGATGATTGTAGTTTTTGTATATTTACATCTTGTAAGATATATGCATCTATGTCTGTACCATTGAATAAAAACACCATTCTTCAAACTATTGCCGCAAATAAGCAGCAATTGGAAGATTTTGGTGTTATAAAAATTGGGCTTTTTGGTTCATTTGTAAGAAATCAGGCTAATGATAGCAGTGATATAGATTTTTTGGTTGATATCGCAAAGGACAGAAAGACTTTTAAGAATTTCATGACGCTTAATTATTATCTGGAAGATTTATTTGGACGCAAAGTTGACTTAATTACTTTACAATCTTTAAGTCCTTACATAGGACCACACATTTTGAAATCTACAGAGTATGTATCCATGTAGTGATTTAATTTAATTGTTTGCTTTTTAGTGGTCCAATATGGTATTTTAAAGCAATCTATATGCCATCGCCGATATAATGATCTTCAAAAATCAAATCACAATAAAATAGGTAGTCCATTAAGATTGAAAAAAGTAAAACTATTTTAAGAAATTGCTTTGTCGTCAGTTCTTTTTTGTTATACAAGGTGGCTTTTGTAATTAATGAAGAACTTATAAATAACAAAATATAGTAGGTTAAGAATTGATTTTTTGAAATTCCAGAAAAGTACTCATATTCACTGAAAATCATTCCGTTTTTAGTAAGTAGATTAAATACATGCCAGACGGAATACAAGACCAATATTGTGCAAGTTGTTTGTATTAGCATTGTCACCAAGTACCTAAATGTTTGCATTTAATACACATTGAATTATTCATAATGAAAACGTAATGTTTGCACTTTTGTTGTAATTTATTGATGAAATTCAAAAGATCTTGCCTAAAAATAGTGAGAATAAATTGATTGGCATATATTTTACAAAAGCATTAGAATTCCCCGCATGTGGCAATTTTGAGAAATACTAAACATCTTAATTGAATTATAAAAAAAATAGCTGTGTTGAAAACATCCAACTCGGGCAAATACTAAGATACCAAATATTATGAGTGAATAGTCATTGTTATTCTTGCTTTTTTAACGACGAATATTTTCTTTATATTTGCTAATAAATTACCAAAATGGTACATCCATTTATTACAACAAAACTTCCTGAATTGAACGCTGTATTTAGCCGTCATAAGGTTAAATCAGTGCGTCTATTCGGCTCGGCATGCACCGACGCTTTTAATGATGATAGTGATGTTGATTTTCTGATTGAACCAGGGGATGAACCTGACCCGGTATTGAAGGGCGAAATTTTATGGGATTTGTACTTTGCATTGCAGGATTTATTAAATCGAAAGGTGGACATGGTAACTGTAGATAGTATGAAAAATAAGTATTTTATCGATGAAGTTAATAGGACTTCTATTCCGATTTATGGATAGGAAAACAAAATATTTACAGGATATTGAGGATTCTATAAATGCTATTGATATTCATTTACAAGGCAAAAGAAACTTTATAATTTATCTCAATAATATTACCATGCAGCGCTCTGTGGAACGAGAAATTGAAATAATAGATGATGCAATGAACCGAATATTGAAATCTACACCTCATGTTAATATCTCCTCTGCAAGGAAAATTGTTGGTCAGCGAAACTTAATTATTCATGCATATGATAGCATAAATAATGAAATGATTTGGAATGTGGTAGTAAATCATTTACCACTTTTGAAAATTGAATGTGAACAATTATTGAAGGAAGCAAAGTCCTAAGAATACCTTCTGGTAAATATTTTTTTGAATTACTTACTCCAAATTCCTTGAAGCATTTAATGGAATTTAGTTGTATTCAATATAATTCACATTAATAACACAATTTGGCAAGTAGGTTTTTAATTTTTCCACCTGCCTTTGTATTTCAGATTCATTTAGTGATGAAGATAACAGAATTAGCTTGAGATTTTGATTCGTTATACTTTGGCTTATATCCTCAATGGTGATTTGTGTATGGCCGAGATGAAGCTGTTCCAGGCTGTTAAATTGATTTATGGCTTTTAGACATTCATTGGTTAAGCCAAAACAGCCTTTTAGCCTTAGTTCCCTTAAATATTTGAGACGCATAAGAAATTCTATTCCTGAATCAGTAATATCTGTATTGTCAAGGTCTAGCTGGTTTATAGATGTGATTTTTGAGGTCAACCAATCCAGCCCATTGTCATCAATTTCGGTGTCTCGAAGGTTTATGCGATTAGCCTTATTTGAGATATTTTTGAATTGTTGGTCATCAAACCCGAAGTATTTTCTCCAAAAAAGCTTTTCCTTTTTGTTTTGAGCCATTTAGGTTAATAATTTCCAGCAAATTTATTTATTAATCGATTAGAACGATTCCAATGTAATAAAGGGGGTGGAAATTAATTATTGATGAATAATAAAGCCGAAATGGGAAATCCTCCCTTTTATTCAGTAAATATGTATTATTTTGCGTTCTATTTGTCTTTATGAAACTATTTATACTTTGTCTTGCCCTGCTTATTTCCAATCTGTCGTATAGCCAGGAAGGTGAAAATTATTATGATACAAAATGGGTGGAGACTACTAAAGGCAATGCCGTGTATATATCCAAATACAAATTGCTGGATTCTGTTTATAAGGTAGATGATTATTATGCTAATGGTAAATTATACCGCTCGGGATATAGAACCTCTATAGAATCGAATATTTCTAAGTATAGGGTGGGGCATTATGTTTGGTACGATTCACTAGGCTTCAAAACATTGGAAGGAGACTATAAAAATGGCAACAGGGTAGGCTCATGGAAACATTATTTTATTCATTCCAATGTACTGTCTAGTGAGACAATTTCAAATGACTCTGAAACCTTGTTATACACATCCTACGACTCGGCTACCCAAAATCTTTCGAATAAAACAATCTATAAGGATGGAGATATTTGTTATGAATGGAAGTATAGTAATGGGGATTCATTTTTAACCGAAACAACCTATACCGAAGAAAAGAAAGGTAAGAGCAAAACTGTACATTATGCCAACGGAAAAATAAGTGCCAAATATACTTACCAGGATGGTAAGGAAATAGCACATGAATGTTTTGATTTGAATGGGTCAAAGGTGGTTTGCGATACAACGGGTTCAGGTAAGACATTTTTATATGTAGAAAAAATGCCCGCAGCACCTTATAGCTTAAACGAATATTTGGCAAAGAATATTCATTATCCTAAGTATGCCCGCAAGAAGAACATTGAGGGTAGGGTAGTTGTGAAGTTCGTAGTGGACGAAGATGGGAGTATATCAAATGTAGAGGTAAAAAAAGGAATAGGTGGAGGATGTGATGAGGAGGCAATAAGGGTAGTATCTGAAATGCCACCCTGGAATCCCGGAGCTCAAAATGGCAAATTAGTTAGGGTTTATTTTACATTACCCATTCATTTTAAGTTAGATTAATTATTGGAAACCCACAGTTTTTTGAATCTTGTTATTTTATTCCATTTATCCTGTTCCAGCGGGTGATGGCATAATTTTTAATTTCCTTATTGGTAGTCATAAATGCTTTATCAAACCTGAATTCGCCCCCTTGCATCATACCACTACCTATCTCAGAACGTAATGTTCCTGTCATAGTATGCTTAATGCTGTCTTCATACATTATAGTTTTTAATTCACCTTTTACAGTTCCTACTATTAAGGAGCAGGATATCCATACCTCACCTTTGCCATTGTTGTTTAGGTCGGTGATACTAAATATGTCATTATTGAAATCTAATGAAAAGTCGTAGGTGTCACTTTTTGATTCAGTAACTGCCCAGGTTTGAATGAGTACCCCATTCACCATACGGTAGTGCTTTACACAGATTTCTGATGTGTTTTCATCGGCACTATTTTCTCCCGTTATTCGTTTTGTAGTATCAAATCGCGAAGCTATTAACACCTGGAAGCCTAGTAAGTCTCTATATTTTACAGCTTTTAGTAGTTTCCCCTTTGGTATAAGGGATTTTGTTAAGTCTTTAGCTAAAAGTGTTACTGGTTTTATTTGGTAAGCAGTTTCCGGTTTAGCGGCTGTGGCATATTCGGGTTTCCTTTGGAAATACGTAGTAGGTTTTTTTTGGGCAAATGAATTATGATTAAAAAGGAGAAGAATTAAAAATCCTACAATGAATTTCATGCACACTTTTTTGGAGCAAAGATATAATACTTATTTCTTTTTTTAATGACGTTAATCAGATGTCAATAGTCAGTCAATATATTGCAAAAACAATTTATATATTGTTGGCATTTGTACAGTTTATGAAGTCCTATTTGGGCTTGTCTTTTACCTATTTAATTGATTACTCATGGTTTTATTTATAAATTTAGCTTAGTACATCGTACCTTTGCACCTTTTTACAGAAAAGCCATTTTAGTGGCAAGGTATCTGTAAACCGGAATTTTAATTTTTACCAAACAATGAACGAGAAAGAAATTGCGCAACGGCGCACCTTTGCTATCATATCCCACCCGGATGCGGGTAAAACCACACTTACCGAGAAGCTTCTGTTGTTTGTTGGGGCCATTCAGGTAGCAGGCGCGGTTAAAAGCAATAAGATAAAAAAGCATGCTACGAGCGACTTTATGGAAATAGAGCGGCAGAGGGGTATCTCTGTTGCTACGTCTGTAATGAGCTTTGAATATAATAATACTCTTATTAACCTGCTTGATACACCTGGTCACAAGGACTTTGCTGAGGATACCTACCGCACGCTTACAGCAGTGGATAGTGTAATATTGGTAATAGATAGTGTGAACGGGGTTGAAGACCAGACCCGTAAACTGGTAGAGGTGTGCCGCATGAGGGATACACCAATGATTGTGTTTGTGAATAAGCTGGACCGTGATGGTAAGTTTCCATTTGACTTGATGGACGAAATAGAGAAGGAACTAAAGCTTTCCTTGCATCCCTTGTCATGGCCTATCAATATGGGTAAGGAGTTCAAAGGGGTATATAACCTTTATGATAGCAGCCTGAACCTATTTGCAGCCAGTCAAAAATCGACAGAAGAAAATACAGTGCCAATACCTAATCTGGATGATAAATTACTGGATGAAAAAATAGGAGAGCGTGATGCTAACCAATTGAGGGAGGACGTGGAATTGCTGCAAGGCGTATATGGTGACCTTGATGTAGATAGCTATTTGAGTGGTCGTATTGCTCCGGTTTTCTTTGGTAGTGCGGTAAATAACTTTGGTGTAAAGGAATTGTTGGATACGTTTATACGTATAGCCCCCAAGCCCCAGGGGCGTGATACTGATACCCGTTTTGTAGAGCCGGGAGAACCTAAGTTTACAGGATTTATCTTTAAAATACATGCCAACCTTGATCCTCGCCACCGCGACCGTATTGCATTTTTAAGGGTATGCTCAGGGAGGTTTGCCCGCAATACCTATTATAAGCACGTGAGGATGAGTAAGGACGTAAGGTTTAGTAATCCTTATTCGTTTATGGCGCGTGAAAAGGACGTAATTGAAGAGGCTTATCCAGGTGATGTGGTGGGTTTGTTTGATACAGGTAACTTTAAGATTGGCGATACACTTACAGAAGGTGAGGCAATGCAGTTTACAGGCATACCTACCTTCTCTCCTGAAATATTCAAGGAACTGGTGAATAAGGACCCTATGAAAACCAAGCAATTGGAGAAGGGTGTGATGCAGCTTACCGATGAGGGCGTTGCACAGTTGTTCACCCAACATGGTGGTAACCGTAAGATTATTGGTTGTGTGGGTGACCTACAGTTTGAGGTAATACAGTATAGGTTGTTGCAGGAATATGGGGCTTCGTGTTCCTTTGTTCCTTTGGCATTCTTCAAAGCTTGCTGGATAACCGGCGATAAAAAAGCCGTTGAGGATTTTGCCCGTTTTAAATCTAACAATATAATGGAAGATAAGGATGGTAACCTGGTTTATTTAGCCCAGAGCCAATGGTTCCTAAATACTGAAATCACTAATAATCCAAAGATAGAATTCCACTTTACATCAGAATTTAAGACAGCTAAGTCATAAATGATTTTTTCGAAAAAGGAAACGCCTACAGTCTGGTGCAGTAGGCGTTTCTTTTTTTTATTTATACTAAATATTTGCGTTTCATTATTGCCGATTAGCACTCCTGTTTTAGATAAAATAGGTTTGCTTGTGGACAGGATTTAATGGGTCTTTTACAGTTGAATAAAAATAATGTGAATTTCCATCTGAAGAGCTCAATTCCAAAACCATATTACTTCTACTTTCCTTCATTGCTTTTAAACTCACCACACTATAGTCGTCGTTAAAGAATATTATTCGTAGGTTTTCTTCTGCCTCATTATAATGTGCCCTAAATTCATCAAAAATTACTTTTTCTGGTGCCGAGTCTCTTACTACTATCATTTTTCGTGAAGTATTAGGTTCGGAAACTGGGGGAAATGAAATAAACTTATAGCAAAAGCTTAATGAAGTACTTACCCAATACAATCCGGGCAGGAATAGATGATAACTATCGAAGGGAATTACCCTGTAATTATCATGATGTAATGGGATAGAGAGATTCATTATTAAATACTTCTTTTGCCGTATGGGTTGATTTGCTGCAAGTTTCGTATTTATTTTTTTTATAAAAAATGATTTTGGTCAGGTTTTTTGAGTTTTTTCCGTGTTGCTACATGTATTTGGACTAAATTTACAATTACCTGACATTTTTTAATGTGTTCATTTTGCAGAATGTTATTAATCCGTAACCAAATTTGGTCAAAACCAGATTCGATAATTAAATTTGAATTTTTGAAATTATGAATCAAGTAATAGAATTGGCATTTGAATTGGAGGATGGGGTAGTAGATTGCAGGTTTGACCCTGTAGAAGGTGATAACCAAAGATATTCAGCTACCATACTTTATCCTCAGATGGTAAATGGGTATTTAAGGTCGGAAATATTTTGCGCTGAAATGGTATATAATTCTTCCAACAGGTTGTATGAGTTTGAAAACCTGGATAATGATATTCATCCTAAAATTTTGAAGCTGGAAGAAAAGTTAAATGAAGCGATAAGGAAGGCTGTTTAAGGATTTTATATCCAGTTCAGGTAAATTGAAGAAAAATTGCTCCGCTATTGTGAATAATCATCTTTTACAATCGAATTTCAATACTCCTTATCGAGTTGAATTAACATACCCTTTCTTAATTAATTCAGGAAATCAAAGAAGCGATTTTTTTAGGGGAATAATGCCTCATTTTACAGCTCATTTCAGCTGAAATTTGGCCTTAAACTGTAGCAATAACTAAAAATTTACAATTGACCCTACTAATTGCCTAATCTTAGGGATTTTTTCAATAATATTCACCCCTACTTTTACATTGTAATTAATAGATACACAAGCTGATTGTCAGTGTGTTGGCGAAATATAGTTAACTACTTGTAAATCAGTGAAATAAAAAGATGTGTCTTTATTAATTAATATAACTAATGTGTTATTACTTACATGTTTTAAAAAAATAAAACAAACAGTATTATGAGCAATGTATTAATCGCTGATAAGTTGACAAGTATCTTCCCTGAGCAGATTTGTAATTCTGTATTTGAATTATCTCCTGTGCCGATGCTTATTGTGGATAGTAATTTTAAAATAGTGATGGCCAATAAATCGGTAGAGGATATGTTTGGTTTCCCTAAGCAGGACCTGGTAAATGAAGATATCATCAATTTTGTTCCATATAGGTTTAAGGAGTTGGTATATGAGTCGATGGTAGTATTTATTCATACGGATTGTGAGTGTAAATTGGGTGATATTGAAACCTTGTATATGCGCAATAAGGATGGCCAGGAGACTAAAGTAATAGTTGAATTCTCAAAGGTAGACTCAAGTGATGGGCAGTATTTTATGGCAACCATAGTCAAAAAAACTGCGCCACTAATGATTAATAATAATAACGACAGCTCATTATTATTGCATGAATTAAATCAGTATAAAGCATTGGTTGATTTAAGTAATGAAGCTACCATGATGTTTGACATTAATGGTAAATTGATTTATCAATCACCTGGTACTGAGGAATTAATAGGTTATACATTTATTGAAAGAAAAATAATGAATGCGGCTAGTTTATGTCATAATGATGATTTGGCTGAATTCTTTAAGCGTTTTGAGATTGCTATGGCCAATCCGGGTCAGCAGGTGAATGTGTGTTACAGGTTGAAACATAAAAATGGCCAGTATATAGGTGTGGTAGGTACAATTGCCAATTGGTTGGATGAGGGAAATGTAAATGCAGTGATAGTAAGATTGCGTGATGTTAGGACAAATGGAATTTTTGCCAGGCGTGGTGTTAATAATGATAAAGCTACTACTTCTAATTCTATCCCTTTTATACCGGTTACTGCAAATATGGAAAGTGTGATAGTACCAGGTAGGGTAGGTATATAAAATTAAGTGTTGCCGATTCATCTTTTATTATGGTGAGCTCCGATAAAATGGAGTTCACCATTTTTTGTTTTTCAACTAAACTGAAACATTTCAATGTACTATGTTACCAAATCCTGGCATCTCAAAAAAACTAAAAATATAATCTTACAGATTGTTACTTTTGGTTTAAGATGAAGCACGACTTATTCCGTAAGAAAACACTACAGCATATTAATAAAGAAGTAGCTGATGGGCTCATAGATGGGCATGCCAGTAATATGAATAAGGTATTATCAGTACGCGACCTTACATTTATGGGTATTGCAGCAATAGTGGGTGCAGGTATATTTTCAACTATAGGTAAGGCCAGTTTTGATGGTGGACCTGGGATTATTTTGCTTTTTCTTTTTGTTTCAGTGGCTTGTGGTTTTTCAGCTATATGTTATGCCGAGTTTGCTAGCATGGTGCCTGTATCGGGCAGTGCATATACCTATAGTTACGTAGCATTTGGTGAAATGATAGCCTGGATAATAGGTTGGGATTTATTGATGGAGTATGCCATTGGTAATATAGCAGTTGCCATCTCGTGGAGCGATTATTTTACCAGCCTCATCAATAGCATTCATATAGGTAATTTTAGCCCCCATATTCCAGAATATTTATCAACTGATTACTGGACAGCCAAAGATGGGCTTACCCCTGCTGCAAAATTGGCATGGGCTAATGCGCCTATTATAGCCGGAATAAAGTTCATCTGCAACCTGCCTGCATTTTTCATTACAGCTATTATCACCTGGATTATCTATGTAGGTATTAAAGAGTCAACCAGGACCACAAATATTATGGTTATTCTAAAAATTGCCATTATACTCTTAGTTATGGTAGCGGGTTGCTTTTATGTTAATACAGCAAACTGGACCCCATTCTTACCTAATGGAATTGGTGGTGTATTGACCGGTACATCGGCTGTGTTCTTCTCTTATATAGGTTTTGATGCCATTTCCACCACAGCTGAAGAATGTAAGAACCCACAGCGGGATTTACCCAAAGCCATGTTTAACTCTCTGATTATTTGTACCGTGGTCTATATTTTGGTGGCCCTGGTACTTACGGGGATGACCAGTTATAAGAACCTAAATGTTGGTGATCCGTTGGCCTATGTATTTGCCACTATGAACAGCAAATGGGCGAATTATATAGCAGGTGTAATCTCCATTAGTGCCGTTATAGCAACTGCGAGTGTTTTGTTGGTCTTCCAGCTTGGCCAACCACGTATATGGATGAGTATGAGTAGGGATGGGTTGTTGCCTCCTATTTTTGCTAAGATTCATCCTAAGTATAAAACTCCATCCTTTTCTACAATTCTTACAGGTGTGGTAGTAGGTGTGCCAGCGCTATTCATGAACCTGACCGTAGTTGTAGACCTGACAAGTGTAGGTACCTTATTTGCATTCGTGCTGGTATGTGGTGGTATTCTAAAGCTGCAAAATGAAAAGAACCGGCTGGAGAGTAAGTTTAAGACTCCCTATGTAAATGGTAAGTACATTGTTCCGCTTTTGTTACTATCAGCTATTCTATTATTCCAGGCTTATTATCCTGGTGGGTTTAAAGGCTACCTCAATTTTGCAGATGCCAAGGGTAATATTACCTGGGATGTGGTACGAACCAAGGTTCCATTTTTTCTGTTTGGGGGTACGTTTATAGTCACAGCTATATTGTCTTTTATTAAAAACTATTCCCTTATCCCTGTAATGGGTTTCCTTTGTTGCACCTATCTTTTATCAGAGTCAGGAACTACTAACTGGGAAAGGTTCCTGATATGGCTTGTGGTGGGTATGGGGGTATACTTTTTATATGGTTATAAGCATAGTAGGATTGGGAAGGCAAATGAGGCAGAACAACCAATTAATAAAAATTGATTTTCTCCACCACTTTCTTGCCAAGTTTCATAAAATACCTCTCAAAGACATGGTAAATAATATAGGCCACGAGGATACTCAATGAAAACCCTGATGCCATTTTTAATGGTATTGGCCAAGATGTGAAATATTTCTTTAGATGGTCGGATAGGAGATACCAAACCAAAGGGTGAACCAGATATAGGCAATAACTAATCTCTCCAAGAGTTTCAAAAGGTATATGAAGCCATTTGGGTAAATTGAAATCAGTTTTGTAAAAACCGAAGCATATCCCTATACATGTTAGTGATAGCATTATGCGTGGCCAGCCAGTGATGATTTTTGTAGCATCACCTGGAACAGGCAGGAATATAAATAAGCCTAAGGATAGAAGAATTATTGGCAGAGTTATAGACTTGGGTATACTTAGGTTTTTTGTGAATAGTCCTATTAAATAACCAGCAAGAAAGAGGAATACCTGATTTAGGGGATTGGTATAGATAGGCCACCAGTTTTCACCTTTTGACATGGCATCGCCCAAATGAAAGAAGGCAAACCAACAAAAAATAGACAAGAGGCTAAGGCTCAATATAGCAAATAATGGTTTTGAAATCCTGTTAAGGAAGATAAATAAGGGGAAAAACAGGTAAAATGCCAATTCGTTTCCTATTGACCATGCCCCATAAATTAAAGTATCATCCCAATGGTGTAGGCTGAATAGCCCCGTAAAATTTAATAATATAGCCTCGCTAGTGTAGGTGTCTTTTCTTATAATTAATGAGGCAATGCTCAGTAGCCAAAGCAGTGGCATTATTCGGAAAATACGCTTGATGCCAAAGTTTAATAAACCTTTACCTGATGGTGCGCCAATTTTTTCGTGGTAAACATGGAATAGGGTTAATCCACTCAAAACATAAAAGACTGCCACCCCATAGATACCTACCTTACCTAAAAAAGAATTGGTAGTAAATAAGCCAAACAGCCACATACAGTAATGAAACACCATAATGCCGAATGCCGCAAATCCCCTCAGATAATCAAGAGATGATAATCTTTTCATTGCCTAAAAATAAGCGGGAATTTGGAATTATTGGCAAGGGGAATTTAGGGTCGGTAAATCCTCCGAAATAAAGGGCTCAGTTGAGTCATTTATTTAAAATACGAATATATATATTGATGTGAATACTGTATTCCTCCGCATGTATTTGAAAACTCATAAAACCATCTACTCATACATTTATTTTTTAATTGGATAGTGGTAATCGGGGATTTCAAATCCCGTCAAGCTATTTGAATGCAAAAATTAATCACCCTTACTTTCTTCCTGGCTATCATGGTTGTCGCCACCCAGACTATAATAATTGTTCTCCTCATCCTCACCGCCTATGTTCTCCTGTTCGTCATCATCCTGACTTCCAGGTACATCCAGACTATTACCTGATAGGTCATTATTGGTGCTACCACCCTCGTTAAGCGGGTCGCCATCATCATCCAGATTGTCCAGATTACTGTGAATCAGGTTAACGCTGTCCTGGCTATTCATATTTTGCCCGGTAGCCTCCAGAATAAATAAGTCCTCATCAGTAATATCGGCATCTGTGCCTGGTAGAATTGCTGTTTCTAGATCCTGATTATCTATTGTGTCATTATAGGGTTGGGGTATAATTGGGTCTGCATCCAGACTTTCTTTGCCATTATTGTTGGCTTTCCTTGTGATATCATCTGTTGCAGGGTAGGATGGATAACCTGGGAATTTGTCTTTGTTCGTCTTATTTTCCATGTATTTAAGTTTGTTATCAAATATACCCATATTATAGGTGGTAAACAATGATTAGAGTCATTTTTGTGAGTATTTGCGACAATAATGCATTTGTGAATACAGAAATAAAAATAGTGGGGTTATGAATTTAACAATAACCAGAATCAGACTGCTTCCTTTTATGAATTTGAAGAGAATTGAATTATCTTCGCCGCAAATTTTCTGAAAAATGAACTTGCACGAATATCAGGCTAAGGAACTTCTGAAGCGCTATAAAGTACCAACGCAGGAAGGCATTGCTGTATCAAACATAGATGAAGCAGTAAGTGCTTACAATAAAATATCGGCTGAAACCGGTTCTAGATTCGTAGTTGTTAAGGCACAGATACATGCCGGCGGACGCGGAAAGGGTAGAATGGTAGAAGTTCCCGACCAAAGTGGAGTAAAAGTGGTGAAAAGTGCTGATGACATAGCAACTGTAGCCAAAAACATACTAGGTAATACGCTTGTAACCATCCAAACTGGCCCAGCCGGTAAGGTTGTTAGCAAATTACTTGTAGCACAGGATATGTATTATGATGGCCCAAGCGACCGTAAGGAGTTTTACATGTCTATTCTTCTTGACCGTGCTACCAAGCAAAATGTAATTATTTACAGTACTGAAGGTGGTATGGATATTGAAGATGTAGCTCATAACACCCCTGAAAAAATCAATAAGGAGTGGGTTCACCCAGGTATGCCACTACAGGCTTTCCAGGCTAGGAAGATTGCTTTCGGATTGGGTTTAAGTGGCACTGCATTTAAGAATATGGTAAAGTTTGTTACCAATTTATACGATGCTTATGTAGGTCTTGATTGCTCAATGGTGGAAATCAACCCATTATTTAAATCATCAGACGATAAGATTATTGCAGTAGATTGTAAGATGAACGTTGATGAAAATTCATTGATGCGCCATCCCGACCTTGCTGAAATGCGTGATAAGAGTGAAGAAGACCCAACCGAAGTTGAAGCTGGTGAGTTTAACCTTAACTATGTGAAACTTGATGGTAATGTGGGTTGTATGGTAAACGGGGCAGGATTAGCAATGGCTACTATGGATATGATTAAGCTAGCGGGTGGTGAGCCTGCAAACTTCCTCGACGTAGGTGGTACCGCAAATGCACAGACAGTAGAAGCAGGTTTCAGGATTATCATGAAAGACCCTAATGTAAAGGCTATCCTGGTCAATATCTTCGGTGGTATCGTTCGTTGCGACCGTGTTGCAGCTGGTGTTATTGAAGCTTATAACAAGATGGGTAATATCAACATTCCAATCATTGTACGCTTACAGGGTACTAATGCTGAGGCTGCTAAGGAACTGATTGTGAATTCAGGTCTTAAAGTTCAATCAGCAATTTTATTGAGCGAGGCTGCTGAGTTGGTTCAGAAAGCAATTAATTAATCTTTTTATTCATGTTTATAGAGCTCCAGTCTGGTTGTCAGGCTGGAGTTTTTTTTGTAGTTAAAATCTGGTTTTTTAATGGATAGCAATATTTTTGTTAGATACTGGACGATTGCTAAACCCCTTTTATCCTAAAAAAGGTCTTATTTGTCATCATTATATACCAGTTCAATGGATTTGATTTTGTAAGCATTTAGTGGATGTGATAATTTTATGGTCAAAAAAGCTATGAACAATAAAACATTATTTTCAATCGCAATCTCTGGATTGCTCGCATTAGGCAGTCTGAATGCCTCCGCTCAGGCTGGTACACTTGATAGCTCATTTAATCTTATTGGTACCGAATACTTCAATATTGGTTCCCGATGCCAGGCCAATTGTTCGGCTATTACATCGGGTGGAAATATTCTGGTTGGTGGGCTCTCTTCTGTTGGAGCAGGTGGTCATTCAAGATTTACATTAATTAGTTTGTTGCCTGATGGTACTCTAGATACCACATTTGCGAATCATGGCATGGCAATTGACTCATTTCCAAATAGCCAGACTGATGTGATTAAAACATTATTAGTGCAGCCTGACGGAAAAATAGTGGCTTTGGGTTCAACCGATACAGGTTTTACTGCAATGGAGCCTTTTATTTCTATGATAAGATATAAGGCTAACGGTGAGCTAGATAGTACTTTTGGTAATAACGGCAAAGCGCTTTTCCATTTTGGAGCACCTACTGGTGGCAAAGGGTTAGTGATGCAACCTGATGGTAAATTGGTAATAGCGGGCAGCAGGAGTAACAGGTTTATGGCTGCAAGAATAAATACAAATGGCACCCCGGATAGTAGTTTTGGTACTTACGGTTATAAATCTTTGATAATTGGCACATTGCCATATGATGGGGCGAATAGCGTAGTGCTTCAAAGTGATGGTCGAATAATAATTGGAGGCTCTATCTATAATACCACCAATTATTATGCTTGTTTGGTTAGGTTACATCCCAATGGTGTTGTTGATAGTACATTTGGTACTGATGGAGTGGTTATTTCATTAGTAAACAGAAGGTACGATATTATAAATAACCTTTTAATCCAGCCTGATGGAAAGATAATTGCCTCTGGTTTCTCATTAGTATCCTCTGGCGCCTATGTAGATAATGAAATGTTTGTAATTCGTTATGATACTGCTGGAAATACAGATAATACATTCGCTACCTTTGGGATACTGAAGTTGAATCCTGGAAGTTATGATGATAAGTCTTCGACTTCATTATTGTTGCCGGATGGTAGAATATTGGTAGGAGGCTATACTACTAATACGTCTCATAATCCTGATTATGCCCTATATAGGATAAATAGTGATGGAACTCCAGATATGTCTTTTGGTGCATCTGGTTTGGTGACAACCAATTTTGTTATTGGTGGTAGTAGTTTCTTAGATTATGGTGCTTGCCTTAATAGGCAAGCCGATGGTAAAGTTGTTTTTAGTGGTTATTCTACCTCCACAGGTACTTCTTTATTTACTATTGCCCGTTATTTAATGGGTGGAACATTAGGAAAAATTGATTTTTCCAATAATAATACCTTGTTGGTATATCCTAATCCATTGGGTGAAGAATTGAATATTTCATTTGAACTTGAAAAAGATGAAACAATAAAGATTGACCTTTATGATATCACTGGTCGTTCTTATACTTGTTTGCAATCTGCTAAAGAATTCAGCTCTGGGAATCATAAATTAGCACTTCAGGTGCCTGGAAATTTGCCAAATGGGGAATATTTCGTTGTATTTCAAGCCGCAAATGGACAAAGGCTTTATGTGAAGGTGGCGAAATAGTTGGCAATCAATTTTATGAATAGGCTGGTAAATTCAAAAATCTGCCAGCCTATTTATTTTATATTATTTTATGTGAGCCGCAATAAAATGGGTATATGTTTTACTTTATCCCTGATATTCCTAAATACTCAAATTTCAAAGCTGAATCATCATGGAAAAGTGCGTGGATATCAATCACCACATTGTCGCCAATTTCAAATGATTTTTCAACTATCATCTTTTCGATATTGATGTATTTGCCGGGTCGCATGGCATCAGCAGTCATATAAAGGGCTAATGGCAGGTGGCTCTTTTTTAGGTTGAACTCTGTTTTTTTGCGCCTTGTATATAGTTCTCCATTGAAGAAAACCTGTTTCAACCCCTCATTCATAGTGCCGATATACGATGGTCCAAAACCTATACACTGGTCGAATGCATTGTATTTCAATGAAAAGTAGATGGTAACTGAATCTTTAGGATAGGTGATTAATTTGAGCAGGTATAGTTTTTGATAGAATCCTTTGAAGGGTTTGTAATGGAGTATGTTCTTGTCATTTTCTGTATTTACTTCAGAATAATCAATTACATAATAACCTTCATAGGGCTTTTCCTCAAAAGTGGTTTCATATAGGAGTACTGAGTCAATCCTTAAATCCTTACCCATGATTTCGTGCATCTCCTGGTAGAAGGATTTGTTGGTGAAGTTGCTTGTATTGAAAGGGATTATCCTTGGTGAGCAACCAACCATTAGAACCAATAAACCGAGCAGGTATTTTTTATTTAAATTCCACATTGTTCAGATTGTTATAGGTTCCACCAATAAAGAAGTGCTGGTTGTCATTGTTAGGATGTAGCGAAAAGCCACCTTTGATGTGGATAATATCCTGCAAGCCAAAATACCGTTCTTTTCGCTTTTTTACATTCACTGTTTTTAAGGCCCCCATTGCCCCAAAATCAATTCCGTACCCCCTTGTGAAGAAAATTTTGGCATTGTACATTGAGGTATTGTAGTTGGGTGTTTTGCC
>CAIWHI010000522.1 GCA_903912435.1 uncultured Bacteroidota bacterium
CAGTCGCGCAGGTCAGGAAACGAAAAAGCTGGATTTATATATATTGCCCTCATTACCGGAGACGGATTCAATCCGTCTCGATTGCGCAGGTCAGGAAACGAAAATTTGGGATTCATATATATTGCCCTCATTACCGGAGACGGATTCAATCCGTCTCTACCATTACAACACCCCGCCGATCATGGTACTATACCACCACTCACCAAGGACTTGGAATAGAGATGTGATGGATACCTAAGGATTAACTGGTAAAAGTGCCCTAATGTTGGATGGATATTTAAAATACACCTGAGTGTTGGGCATTCAATGCTCTCATACAATAGACCAATAGCATAGGTAGTAGCTCATCAGCAAGTGGGTCACCAATTAAGATGTAGGTATATATTTCGTAATCGAAACTGAATTTACGCCATTTAAAGGATGCACTTATTTCAGCTATTTCTTCACCGGTTTCGTTCTCCAGTTTATAACTACCTTGCCAAAAATTTTTACGTTTAACTATGAATTGCCTGTTAGCCAGTTGCACCTCCATATTCATACTCATGGTGCGTTTTAATTCGGCATAAGTGACACCATCCCGCATCACAGCCATTGAATTTTGCCAGAAACCAAACGGTGCCGCATCAAATTCCAGGTTGTTTAAAGTGGTAATTCTGCCCCTGTTAGGTAGCCAAACCTTGTATTTAAGGCTACCTACAATAGCGTTCTGATCATTAATTACCTCGAAATGGCGGGTTCCATTACCTAATGCTGTATAATGCATAATTTCATCTGTTGACAGCAAAAGTACATATAAAATTATGTAAGTGCCTAAATGTCAATATTTGGGTTTTAGGATGCAAATACTTCAATGCACGATACAAGGGCGCTTGTTCATTTTTGGTTTATTACCCTGCTTTGTATAATTTTGGTTAGAAATTAAGAAGATATGACTGCATTGTCCGTTCATATGAAACTCGATTCCCTGCCTGATAATCTACAACAGCAGTTGTCTGATTTTATTGATTTTTTAATAGAAAAACGAATATCGAAAACCGAACAGGTGATACCTGAATTTAGTAGTGCGAAAGGAATGATTCACATGTCGGATGATTTTGATGAACCACTTAAGGAGTTTAAAGACTATATGGCATGACTTTCCCTTTCTCCCCCTAAAAACAACAAATGCCGGGAAAATCCCGGCATTCATAAAACTATTACTAGCCCTATGGGCAAAAATACTATTCTATAACCTTAGCATCTTCAATCAATACAGATGCCTTATTATTGGCCATTTCAATAAAACCACCAGATATTTCGTAGGTGTCAACACCTGTCTTATTCTTATCCTTAAACACCTTCATCTTACCCTTGCCCAAAGACGCAATAATAGGGGCGTGATGCTCCAGTATTTCGAATACGCCTTCTGTACCTGGTAATATTACACCATATACATTACCTGTAAATACCTTGCGCTCGGGTGTTAAAATATCTAATTGCACTTTTTTTAAAGTTAAAAGTTAAAATTCAAAAGTCAAAAAACCTGCGTTTTTTAAGTTAAAAGTAAAAAGTTAAAACGGCTACGCTTTTTTTAAATTCAAAAGTAAAAATTCAAAATTCAAAATTCAAAAAATGACTGCGTTTTCTTATTTGGTTACCTTGATTAAAGAAATCAAGTGCCCTTATATTTTTTAAGAAGGTCTTCTTAATTAATAAGAAGACCTTCTTAAAATTAGTTTTTAGCTTGCTCAATCAGTTTCTTACCCTTAGCAATAGCATCATCAATGCTACCTACCAGGTTGAACGCTGCTTCCGGATATTCATCCACTTCACCGTCCATAATCATATTAAAGCCACGGATTGTTTCTTCGATAGGAACCAATACACCCTTAAGACCAGTGAAGGCTTCAGCTACGTGGAATGGCTGTGACAGGAAGCGCTGTACTTTACGGGCACGTGCTACTGTCATCTTATCTTCTTCACTCAACTCATCCATACCCAGGATGGCGATGATATCCTGCAATTCCTTGTAACGCTGAAGGATCAGCTTCACACGGTTAGCACAGTTATAATGCACATCACCTACTATGAATGGAGTAAGAATCCTTGAAGTAGACTCTAGTGGGTTTACCGCAGGATAGATACCAAGGTCGGCAATCTTACGGTCAAGTACTGTAGTTGCGTCAAGGTGGGCGAAGGTAGTTGCAGGAGCCGGATCGGTAAGGTCATCCGCCGGTACATAAACCGCCTGAACCGAAGTAATAGAACCATTCTTGGTAGAAGTGATACGTTCCTGCATCAGACCCATTTCTGTAGCAAGGGTAGGCTGGTAACCCACCGCTGATGGCATACGACCCAAAAGGGCTGAAAGCTCAGAACCTGCCTGTGTGAAACGGAAGATATTATCAACGAAGAAAAGGATGTCCTTTCCTTTGCCTGTACCATCACCATCGCGGAAATACTCAGCCACGGTAAGACCTGAAAGGGCCACACGTGCACGTGCTCCGGGTGGTTCGTTCATCTGTCCGAATACGAAAGTAGCTTTACTGTCTTTCAATTCTTCCATATCAACCGAATCCAAATCCCAGCCACCATTTTCCATGCTGTGCTTGAATTTTTCGCCATATTTCACAATACCTGCTTCAATCATTTCACGCATCAGGTCATTACCCTCACGTGTACGCTCACCCACACCGGCAAATACTGAAAGACCTGCATAAGCTTTTGCGATATTATTAATCAACTCCTGGATCAATACGGTTTTACCAACACCGGCACCACCGAACAAACCGATCTTACCACCCTTAGCATAAGGCTCGATAAGGTCGATTACTTTGATACCTGTGAATAAGATTTCAGAAGAAGTACTCAAATTTTCAAATAATGGTGGTTTGTTGTGGATAGGACGACCATTTGTTTTATCAGGAGCCCTAAGCCCGTCGATAGCATCACCGGTCACATTAAACAGGCGGCCATTGATTTGCTCGCCTATTGGCATAGCTATCGCTTTGCCTGTATCCCTTACTTCAGTACCGCGCACAAGGCCTTCAGTACCATCCATAGCCACAGCACGAACACTGTCTTCGCCGAGGTGCTGCTGCACTTCAAGTACTAACTTGTCCCCATTTTCGCGGGTAAGTTCCAGTGCGTTATATATCTCAGGGAGTTTGCCTCCGTTACCAAAATACACGTCCACAACCGGGCCGATAATTTGTTTGATTTTACCAACGTTCAACATAAGTATCAGTTATAAATGATAATCCCGATGCTATCGGGACTCGAAATTTTGCGCAAAGGTAAGGGGTAAAAAGTAAAAAGTAAAAAGTAAAATCCAAAAAACTAAAAAATATCGCTAAATGTTTGCTAATGAATGGGGTAATTTAGGGTGGAGGAGAGTTTTAATTGTATGTAGTTATTTTTTTTAATTAGACCATAGAAATAGCTGATTTTAGTAGCCCCGACCTTTAGGTCGGGGAATAAGAGGATATATGACTTGGCTTTAGCCAAAATTGAGGATTACTTATCCCGAAAATAGGAGGATTTAATCTATTTTTGATACAACGAAATGATCCGCTATGTCATACACGAAGGTTATGATTCACTATATATGGTCAACTAAATTGCGTAAAAGGCTTATTTCTAAAGTTCTAAAACCAATTCTATTGACTCATATATAGGAAAATGCTAACCAAAAGGGGATTTTTATTGATAGTTTAAATTGTGTGGAAGAGCATATTCATTTGTTAATTTCGCTAGGATCTGGGCAAACAATTTCGAAAGTAGCACAATTAATAAAGGGAGAATCTTCCCATTGGGTAAATCTTCAAGGAATTATTAGTGAGAAATTTGAATGGCAGGATGATTTCATAGCATTATCTGTTAGTAAGCGTTTCATACCTGTAGTTAGACGATATATTGCCAATCAGGAAGAACACCATAGAGTTAAATCATTTTCTGAAGAATATGCGGAATTCCTATCAGGGCATGGATTCAAACCCGAAGATTTTGGCTAAATTCAAATTATATAGTAATACATTGCCACGACCATTAGGTCGTGGCAACCAAAACATAATTACTTTTGAAATGTCTGATTTGTATTATGAGATTTAAAAATGTATTAGAGCCTTTATTTTGGTATACATAATTCCCAATTTTGGCTAAAGCCACCTCATATATCCTATTATTCCCCGACCTAAAGGTCGGGGCTACTCAAAAGAAATCATTCTAACGATATGTTTATAAGCCGGACTAAATGTTGGAGCTACTAACAAAAATATTTAGAAATTTATTGAAGTTTATCCCCCTCCAAACGTAAATGCAATTAATACTCCTCACTCCCGACAATAAAATAGAAAATGAAATAGCCCACATCAACCAGCTATTCCATCAGGGGCTTAGGCGCCTGCACCTTAGAAAATACCAATTAACGGAGGGTGAAACCAGGGCATATATCCATCAAATAGATAGTGCTTTCCAATCACGAATTGTTATCCATTCCCATTTTCATTTGTTTCAGGATTTAGGCCTGGGGGGAATTCATCTTAATTCCCATACAAGGAATGATGAAAAGGCTATGGAGTTAATAAAAGATATCCAACCCAGGTACATTTCCACCTCCTTTCACTCGTGGCAGGAGATTGAAAAAAA
>CAIWHI010000523.1 GCA_903912435.1 uncultured Bacteroidota bacterium
ATTGGTTGTGCAGCGAGGTTTACCTATTATATGGATACTTATGGTATGCATAGTATACATGGCCGTGCAGCAGCTATCGCATCAGGCGTAAAGGCTACCAATCCAAATTTAAGTGTTTGGATTTCCGGTAGCTGCCCATGTGTATTGGGTATAGTCTGGAAACTGCATATATAATCCCGGAGGGTTAATGAGCGTAATAGTATTAAATGTGGTAGGTGACTGGCCTGGTGTTAATCCACCATTAACTACATTGTTTATTCCTGAACCTATGTTAGGGTCACTATTTCTATAAATCTGGCCAAATTGTCCACAGCATATAAGACTACTCTTATCATTATTGCCAGATACACGGGGCACAGTGGCATAAGCAGATATGGCAATCTCTGTTTGTATAGTATTGGGAGTGCTTGTTAAGTGCATTGCTCCACCTGATGTTACATTGCCATTACTGTCGTAAGTGCACTGTGGGCCACAATTCCACTTATTTAGCGGATTATAAATGTATTGACCGGTTGCAGGATCAGTAATTGAATTTCCCTGTGCATCCTTCATGCAAAGATCATCTAAGATTATGCCAGGCTGATTAAGAGCATTTTGATAAATAGTTACTACCTGAGCAGGATCCACCAGCCATACAGAACCTATGTATTCCGGGTTTTCACATGTAAAGTCAACACGTGATATTGGAGTAGTACCCGGAATAGGGTCTGTACCTGGAGTAACATCATAGGTTATACACCATTCGCAGTACTCATCCTGCCATCCTCTTGGGCCATATGGGCCATATGGCTTTGTTGGTGCCGTTGAATCGCAAGGGTTTCCTATACTTGGTATTGGAAATCCATTGAGCATATATCCTGTATCGCAAATACAATACTGGTCAGCAAGGGGCATTGTTGGAAAATACGAGTTAATACGGCCAGGGAATACATTCCATTCTATAGCTTGTGCGCCTGGTTTATTTTGGGAATTATTGCCTGGGTCAGTTGAGGTGCCAGGGCTAAAATAACCAGGTGATGGTGGAAATGCACCAGCAGTAAGCCATGGACTTCCGATCACATTTTGTGCCGTAAACCCTTCCAGGTTAGTGTTTATTTGTGCAATAAGCTGGGTGTCATTTGCAGTCCCAGGTGTAAAATCGTGCCAATCGGCAGGTGGCAAATACGGAAAATTTGGATTACTCATAAATAAAAGTGATTAAAAAAAGTGAATAAAAAAGTGAATGTACAATACTACACAATTTTAGTTTATTCTTATGAGAATACCAGTATTATTTATAAGTAAACACTTTTTTTTGATAGTAAATTTATTAAATTAATTATTATAAAAGTGTAAAATAATTCGTGTCATAATATAATTGTATGTGAAAATATTTATATAATTTACTGATTGGTAGCTTTTGAAAGGATGTTGAATAATTATATGTAATTGGGTTCTTATTTTTTAAAAATCAATCTGCTCTTTACTTTTTCATCGTCCATTTATCGAAATCCTAAGCAGATAGTAAGCCAGTATTGACAGAAAGATAATGATACCGATAGCGATAATTGTACTCTGTCCCGGGTTTTGCGGCCTCCGGCGGCCTTTCTTTTTGGGAAGGGAGTTTTTGAGTTGGGAATTAATTTTCAAAACAGATTGGCGGGTCTCGGAAGTCTTGATTGTTGACAGTCCCTCTAGGGCATCGCTTTCCATACCCTCATCAGCCATCCATAGCTCTACTTCGTGCTGTTCCTGTGGCGTTAATTTACCTTCCAGATAGGCCAATAGCTTATCCTCTGGTAGTTTTTTGCCATTATTCGGGCCAAGGGGTGATATGTTGCCTTTATTGTCCATTATCGGCTTTTGCCGGTTTTTTTTAATAAAATAGTTTTCAGATTCCTTTTTCCATTCTGGATAAAACTCTTTACCTGCATAAAGGTAAATCCTGTTTGGGCTATTATTTGTTCGTAGCTGTGTTTTTTAAGGTAAAAGAGCACAATTGTTTTCTTTTGTTCCTCATTAAGTAGTTCCAGTGCCTCATTCATTTGCTCCAGGGTATGGTCTATCCATTCTGCTTCCTCCTTGTCAGTCTCATTTGCAGCCACCCAAGCAAGGGCGGCATCGTCGGCCATAGGGGTACGGTCACGTAATTGTTGCAAGCAATGATTGCGCATCAGGATATACAACCACCCTTTGAAATTCAATATGTCTTCCTGTGGCAGGTGGGTAATTACCTTCAAAAAAACCTGCTGCACGGCATCTTCGGCCAGCGACCTGTCTTTTAGGTATTTTAGCCCAACCCCTAGTAGCAGGGTGGTATAGCGCTGCAATAGATGCCCCAGATATTCACCGTCAGCACTTACCTGGTAGGTATGAAGCAGTTCTTCATCACTTAGGATAGTATGATTGATTATTCGGGCCAAGATTTATTCCAAGCTTATGGAGTGAATTGATGGTAATTAATAGGAAGATGCAGGAATTTTAAGATTCCATAAATGGCAGGTTGAAATTTCAAAGATTATCTACAAGAAAATTTATTGGGAAATAAATTCAGATTCGGTAGCTGGTTCTTCTTTGGCTATCCTGCCACAACCAGCGTATCTCCTTTTCCAATAGCGGTTATTGAGATTGCTGATTACCACACCCTGAGAAGAAGAAGCGTGAACAAAGTATCCATTGGCCAGATAAACCCCTACATGAGATACTCTGAACCTCCGTGCCCTGAAAAAGATGAGGTCACCTTCTTCGGCATCATCTGGGTGTTTTATCCTTTCTGCTTCACGGCGTTGTTCGCGGGCGGTTCTTTCAAGTTCTATGCCATAAACCTGCCCATATAGTTTTTGTGAAAAAGCCGAACAGTCTATACCGGTATTGTCAGTGCCGCCATACCTGTATTCGGTGCCATACCAATCGTCTATAAAGCGGAACAGTGGGTAGTTATTAATGTTTTTTGGTGAAACATTAATCATCCCTGCATATTTACTTACCAGACCCACCGGATTGTTAAGTGGTTCTGCCTTGGGAATTTCTATTACTCCATCCTCATTATCAGTAATGGCGGCAGGGTTGGTTTCGGGTTTGCCGATAATGGTGTTGGTAGCAATACCAGGGATTTCCTTTTCAGGTGTTTTAGGGGTTTCTATTTTGGCAACTTTTTCAGGTGCTACTGTTTTTGAAACAGGTAAACTATTAGTGCTTATGGTAGCTGATGGAAC
>CAIWHI010000524.1 GCA_903912435.1 uncultured Bacteroidota bacterium
AGCAACAATAAACAATGTTATTAATCGGTAAGTGGTTCTTTTTTAGTTCCTTTCTTCTTTCTTTCCAACCACCAGCCCAGGAACCCAAATGTAATGGCCAGTATGAGGAAAAACAGGCCCTTATTCATGGTGTCCCAGAAATACTCAAAATAACGGGTATATAGGTTAATAATCAGGAATAATACACCCAAATCGCGGGCAGCCTCGTCTTTGAATTTGATTCCAAGGTAAAAGCTTAAGGCAGAGCATAGACCAAAAACTATGGAGTAGATGAGCACATTTACCTGCCTCACAGCTTGCCATCCTATCAGGGTATTAAAGTTGCCAAAAATTGAAACTGCCCATAAACCAGTGAAAAACAATAATAACCCTGCCATGTAAGTTAGCTTTTGGCTGTATTCCAGTGGTTTGATTTTTCCCTGAAAGAATGATATACCTAGTATTACCAAGCCAAAAACTGTGAATCTTACTGGGTAGTTCATGCCCCAAAATAAATTGTCGTGCCCCAGCCACGAACTGATTGACCCAAACCAGGCCAACGAAGCCACAATAGCCCCAATCCATAGGGCTCGTGAGCGCATTAGAGGTGCCAAAACCAAAAGCGCTGGCAATGCCAGACTAAGGAAAGCGGTATAGGTTTTATCGATATGTAGTTCTTTGCATAAATAAACCAGGGAAGTAAGCACAGAAAGCCCACCTAATACCATATAGACCTCATATGCACCAGAGCTAATATTTTTCCTTTTTGAACCTGTATACAAAAACCATAGTAGAGATAAGACCATCGAAATGAGTGATATCACCAGGTCATTCCAGGAGAAGTAGATTTTTATTTTTTCCAATAATTTTTCATTCAGGAAAAGGGCTCCAAAGGCCAGTAGAATACAAAAAAGGGCTATAAAGAAAAAATACTGGGCAATTTGCCTGCGGTCGGTATCTCCATTGCTTACCGATTTGCTTAATTCCTTAGCCTTATCGGTTGCTAACAAGCCACTTTCTTCCCAGTTTGCAATGGCTTGCTGAATTACTTTATAGTCGTGTTTGTCTACTTCCATTTTATATCAGATTTCATTCAGGTAATGATGTATTAGGGGCTATTGGTCTATGTAGATAGTGAAAATGCTAAAGAATTATATTTTTGATGCAATAAAGTTTAGTGAAAAATATTGTTCAAGACTGAAAAGCATAATTTTGTTTCACTAATTTTATTGTACAAATAATCTCCAAATGAAATTTCTTGGATTGCGCACCGTGGGTTACAAAGTATCAGACCTTGCAAAAGCAAAAGAGTGGTATACTAGGGTATTGGGTATTGAGCCTTATTTTGATGAGCCCTACTATGTAGGCTTCAATGTAGCAGGCTATGAAATAGGGTTACAGCCTGAGGAACCAAATACTGAACCTAAAGCAGATGGTTGTGTGGTTTACCTGGGGGTTGAGGATGTAAGGGCAACCTATAGTGAGCTTCTGGAGCTAGGTGCCACCTCATTCGAAGAACCTACAGATGTGGGTGGTGATATAGTGGTGGCTGCTGTAAAAGACCCATGGGGTAATCCGTTTGGTGTTATTTATAATCCACATTTCGTATTGCAGTAAATATTCCCTCTGGGAATTTAATAGAAGTCGCAGAGGCTAATTTTATTGGTTGGAATTGCTTTGTTTCTGCGTAAAAATGTAAATATTCAACCTAATTATTAGCAAAATAACAATGATTGAAAGCCATTGGTAATCTTTCCAAACATAATGCCATAATAGAGTAAGCACCAATAATGACAGTACAATAGAGATGGTACAATAAAGCATTCGACGATTATTCATACAGGTAGATTATGAAGGCTAAAGATATTGAGAAATTTGACTATAGCAGGTTTTAAAGGCATTTAATTGTAGATAATTTGGGTGTTACTAATAAAAATTAGGATAATTTGGGCTGAATCATTTCTACAAGTGTGTGACTATTTTTAATGAACCAAACCCATCGGTTTTCTATTTATTGTGTTACTTTTGTACTCCCCAAAATATAATTATGCAATTTCTGGATTTTGAAAAGCCGCTTGAAGAATTATATGCCCAGCTTAATAAGCTAAAGGAAATAGCATCTAAAAATAAAGTGGATGTTTCTAATAGTATCCGCGAACTTGAAACGGCTATTGAAACCACACGGTCGAAAATATACCAGAACCTCACTCCATGGCAGCGTGTCCAGTTGAGTCGTCATCCAGAGCGTCCATATACATTGTATTATATCGAGAAGGTATTTACCAATTTTATAGAGCTTTATGGCGACCGCCAGGTAAAGGATGATAAGGCTATGGTAGGTGGCATGGCCGAGCTTGATGGAGCACCTGTGATGGTAATAGGACACCAGAAAGGTATTAATACCAAGATGCGCCAGATGCGTAATTTTGGTATGGCCAATCCCGAAGGATATCGTAAAGCTTTAAGGCTGATGAAAATGGCTGAGAAATTCAATCGCCCTATTATTACGCTCATAGATACTCCTGGTGCTTTTCCGGGTTTGGAAGCTGAAGAGCGTGGCCAGGCTGAAGCTATTGCCCGTAATCTGTATGAAATGGTAGGTATGAAGGTGCCAGTCATTTGTGTTATTATTGGGGAGGGCGCATCAGGAGGTGCATTGGGCATAGGTGTGGGTGATAAGGTGGCAATGTTGGAAAATACCTGGTATTCGGTAATATCCCCTGAATCTTGTTCTTCAATTTTGTGGCGTAGCTGGAATTTTAAGGAAAAAGCTGCTGAACAATTGAAATTGACATCAACTGATATGAGTGGTTTCGGATTGGTTGATGATGTTATTCCTGAACCATTAGGTGGAGCACATTCTGACCATGAAAAAATGGCTGAAACTCTCAAGGAATACTTGATTACTACTATAGCTGAATTAAGTGCCATAGACCCTGAAGTACGCATCAACCAGCGTATAGAAAAACTTTCAGGCATGGGCTTCTATGATGAACTGGAAGAAGTACCCGATCAGGAATTGAGTGAAGTTTAGGAGGAAAACAATTAATCAACCAATCAATTATTTGTAGTTCTTAATTTGTATTTAAACACTTCAATTTTACTTGGCCTTAAGCTGGTAGGATGTGTATTTGTACTTATGTCTTTCTACTTTCCACTAAATACTTTCTACTAATTACTTTTTTCTATCTACTTTCTACTAAAATAAATAATCGTGACACTAAAAGGCACCGGAG
>CAIWHI010000525.1 GCA_903912435.1 uncultured Bacteroidota bacterium
ATATTATAATTTTTTTTTATTCTAGAAAATTTTTTATTTACACCCAAATTTGCAACTTTTATTTTGGTCTCATCAAAACCCATTTCTAAAAATGTATCCCTCACATAACTTGAACTTACCAAAACAACGTCTGCTTTCTCGCAATCATTCAATACACTATCCCAAAATTTCTCGTCAGAAATAGTATTTTTTTTAAAGCTTAATTGGGCCCTATCCATTTGTTGTAAATATTTCCTTGGATGCACAGCACTATGATCTACAATTATTTTCATTCCCTCTTTTCTTGCTTTTTCAATAGCACCACCCACACCAGCACCGCTTCTAACATGGAATATGTGTGCATTTTTTATTGCTTTCCTGGATTGAATTCCATACATTTTCCAGCCAATCACAGATGTAAAATCACTAGATAATATGTTTAATCTAGTTAGAATCTTTAGAAATTGGTAATAAAATTCTGAAAAACCACAGCTATATATATATTTACTGTCAATATTTATTGGATATCTTTTGCGCAATCCATATGCAGTATTTTTACTATTAGCAATCCTTCCAAGAAAAACTAAAATTCTATTAGGGATAATTTTATGTGGGAGCCAACCTGTAATGATTTTAATATTTATCTCGTTATTATTTATAGCTGATGCTGCATCTATTAAATGCAATCTTCCTTGTCCAGTAGATATTATTACCTTAATATTTTTCATAAATTTATATTTAGTATTAAATTGATTCCACCAACTCGATATATTTCTCTGCAAATTCCTTTGCTCTTTTTTCATTTTTATTTAATAAAATTATATAATCAATACCTTTTTTATAAGATTTATCAAAAAGCATATTTTCCATATGCACTGCAAGTAAGTTAGAGTTTTCTAGAGTAAAAAATAAAGCTTCAGGCATTTGCTCCCGGTGTACAGCTATATCGGAGAGTATCATTCTTTTACCCATACTTTTACACTCCTCAACTGTTGTACTCCAACCCTCAAATCTTGAAGGATTAATAGTGGCAATACTAAATCTAATTAGTTTAAATACGTCATTATGTGGAATTGTTCCCAAGAATGCAAAGAATTCTAGGCAATTTCTTTTGATCATTGATTGTTTAAGTTGCTCGAAATAGCAAGGATTACGATAATCAGACATAGCGCCAGAGCAAACTATTTGTACATTTACTCCTTTTGATCTTAATATATCTACAGCATCAATTAATATGGCATGGTTTTTATGCTCCCAAAATTGATTTGGTACATAAAAATAATTAGATTTAATTTGATATTTTTCCAATAAATTATTTAAATTTTTCTCCTCTGTCTCCCAATTAAAATCTGGTGTAAAAGACATAAATCCTAGTATATAAATCTTACTTTTTACATTAGGGTACATCTTTACTAGGTCTGAGGCAGTATCGATACTATTTACTATAATTTTATTGGACCCCTTAATAAGCCTATTATGACGTAAATCTCTAGAACGGATCTCTTCCTCACTAAAAATTTTAGTCAAATGTATATGCTGTAAATCGGGAATCCAATTTATTGATTTTATAAAGGGTATATTCGTAAAATTTGAATGAGAAACCACCTCAATACCATGAATTAGACATAATGGTATCACTGCTAAATCTGATCGAAATATTTTACGTATTAATTTCCAGACAATCCAATATAAACTACCCTTATCCAACATAGTAGTTAATACAACCTCTACATTTTTACCTTTCGCCGATAAAATATCTATTACTGATTTATTGGTTTTATACCCCAAGAATAATATTAATCTAACATCAGTAGAATTTATTTTATTGATTGCTTTAAATAAATTCTTATAATAATTAATTCCCCCCATCCAATTCAATGTTGGGTTTAGAAAAAATCCTACCTTTTTCATACTATACTTTTAAACCAAGTGACATATCCCTCTAGCCCTAAATTTAAATCTTCCTTTGGTTTCCAGCCATACCTATATGACTCTGTGTTGTCGGAAAGATAGTGACGCGGATCCTCAATTCGAACTTGATTATTAAAACTAATCTCACCTGTGTAGTGATAATAATCTCTTAACATGCTTATAATATTTTTTATTTTATATTGAGAACCACTACCACAGTTCATTTTATATGGGTAATTTTTTATATTACTATTGATCACTAGATCAAATAATTCTAGAACATCTTTAATGTGTATAAAATCTCTAGTTTCGTTGCCATTCCCCCAAAATTCAGCTTTTTTTTTGTCTCTGAATTTACTACAAGCCTCCCATAGAATTTGCTTTTCCAATCCAATTCCATATACAGAAAATAAGCGGATTATATAAATATTTATTCCGTATATATTTTTATAGAATTCACAGTAATTTTCTGCCATCAATTTATGAGTTCCATATATTGATATAGGTGCGGTAGGCAATGAAATGGAAATCGCCTGAGAATTGCACGCCCCATAGACCGCCGGACTAGATGGATATATAAATTTTGCAATAGGCCAATGCTCACGAACATATTCAAGCAATATCTTGGTAGATTCAACAGTTGAGTAATAGTCATCTTGCGGATACTTAGCGGCGTTAGCCACGGACCCTCCTCCGGCACAATGTATTACTACGTCTGGAATACATTCGATCTGGGTCAACAAACTTTTATTCAAAGTCCCTTTATACCATTGCATAAAACCTATTTCGGCCTGTTCAAGTACAGATAAATTACCTCTACCACAACCAATTACTTCGTAGCCTTTCTTGGAAAAATAATATGCTATTTTTTTACCCAAGAATCCAGCCCCACCTGTAACTAATAATTTCATAAAATTTATAGTGAGTTATTGAAAATCTTACAATTTCTATAAAATAAGATTTTGCAATTACCTTCCTTCCATTGAAGCGATCCACTCTTCGCTATACAAAGAAACAATCTGGGATAATGTCTGCTGTTCCCCAGTAACAACATTTACTATTGGCAGCCCTTTAATTATGTCCGACCTTACCACTCCGCCAATAAAATTTAACTTCCCTGAATTATCCAAGCTTTCACGAAAGCGCGAAGGATGTGCCACCCTCTTCAATATTAGGGGCTCGAAGATATGAAAACGATCATTTCTAATAAAAAAGGCATTATTACCAGCACGGTTCGATCCCAGGAAAGTGTATCCTTTTTCTGATCCTAATTTACATAGAGCCCCTATGGAAGTACCATAGTACAAATTAGAATAATTTGCCTTTGATCTAATAAAATCCTTTCGATAAGGAACGCTTATTGGCTCTAAATCACCAAAGACAGCATTGTATTCAATAATAACTAAATGAGGTTTAACAGAATCAATAGATTTCCATATCCAATAGTCGTTTCCATCTATATCTATACTAAGAATTCCAATTTCGCCAACTATGCCAGATGATTTAATCAGTGCATTAATGTTCTCACAATCAATAAACTGGCAGATCGAAATTAGATCATGCCTCCAACTGATACTATCAGCACGAATCCGATCAATATTTTTATGATCGCCATCCATTACTAATCCACGCCAATTACGATTTTTCAATAAAAAACGGCAATTAGATTCACGGAAATCCTCCACCCCAAACTCTATAAAAGTCTCTGGCATGACTCCATTATTTTGTATCAACCAGTCAATAATGCCATCCTCGCCCCATTGTGAAAATACACTAAACTCAACATCGGTCAAACTATTTATATGCAATCTTTCAGGCCTCTGAGTTGATATTCCCACCCCCTGAAGAACAAATAGCTTTTCGAAAAATGGGTTAGCGCGCAAACCATCAGCTATTAATGCTGAAAATCGATTAATTATTTTTTTCATTTTTTATTTATGCTAAAACTCATACCTTTGAGTACCCAACCACTTTGGAAGGGTTGCCTTTGGAGATGCTATAGGGTGGAATATCTTCAATTACTACTGAATTAGCCCCAATAATAGCCCCACTCCCAATTGATACCCCCTTCATAATAGATACATTAAATCCTATCCAAACGTCATCTCCAATTTTTACTGGGGCAGAACGAACTGTATCTAATATTTTTGGATGCCCTATTGAAACTATTCTCATAAAATGTTCATGCCTTTTGGATGCAGAAATTGAGTGGGCATTATTATCATGAATGTTTACTCCATGCGCAATAAGAACCCTGCATCCAATATCAATCAAATTCATAGACCAAACCCTTGAATTCTCACCGATAAAACAATCATCCCCAATTTTTATTTGTCCGCCGTTTGGAAAGACCAGTAGTTGACCTTTGATATGCGTATTTTTACCTACAGTGATTGATGATTGTTTTTCTTGAAGATTATCAACTGCGGAATGGGGATAATAAAAAATTGTGCCTGCCGATTGATTACACTTATTTTCAATAATATGCGAATGAATTTTTTGTGCGAACTTATTCCGCATTTCTTTCACAACTAAATACAACTTAGTTAGCATGCTTTACCTTAATTTTATGAAGAATTTTTTTTCTAAACATAAGATAGGGGATAATTGAAAAAAGCGTATACGCTATTAACGTTCCATATACGGGCCCACTTATCCCAAATTTTTCAACTAACTGAAATTTTAGAAAAATTGCAACGATTGCAACACCAAGTCCAATTTTAACTTGCATTCCTACTATATTGGCCCCGTTAAGAAACATTGCAAATGAATTTCCAGCCGATTCCACAACTTTCCAAATTCCCATGCCAATAAATAAAGAAATTGGTATCTCAACCGACCTTCCAATCCATAATTTAATAATACTTTCACCAAAAAAAATAAGGGAAATGCTTAAAACGAAAGAAATTGCTACTGAGTATATAAAACTTTTCTTAAAAATATTAAAGCTCCACTCAATATCGCCCCTTGAAAGCGCTTCAGAATAAGCCGGCCATAAGGGCATTAATGCTGTAGCAACAATTAGTGATACAAAACTAAAAATCTTATCTGTTAAAGTAAAGATAGGTACTTGCTGTGCTCCTAGTATTCGAGCGATAATTATGCTGTCAGATGAATACATCATCGCCCCTACTATCTGGAGCACAAAAAACAGTAGTCCTAGTTTCAGAATGGAAAGGCTACTCCCAATGTGTACATTTGAAATGTTTGGCGCTAAGCTGCGAAAACGCCCACCAAAAAAGACAATCCCATTCATCAATCCTATCGCCACTGGCATGCCTGCTTGAGCCAATACTAATAGTGGCAAGCCCAATTTTAAATGTACTACCAATAAGACTGCCCCCAATGTCAATAGGCTTGATAGAATTTGCCAAAAATTGGACAAAAAACCCATTTGCAAGCCCATTTGCACTCTTTGCACCATCCCGATTGGTAAATTGAGCGCAAATACAATGACAAAAATCAATGCCGCAGGTCCAGCCTCATCAATCGACTCTGGCGATGTTAAGTGCAATAGGGAGGCCCATTCAATGTGGCTATATAGTCCATAAAAAATCAAAAGAATGGTGAGTCCGATGAAACACAATACGATTGTGGCACTTGAAATATATTTTTTAATTTCTTGATGATTATCACGTCCACTTGCGTTAGAGATGGCATTTACTAAACCATTTCCCACCCCCAAATCTGCAAAAGCGAGCATTGCTATAGCTGAGGAAATAGCCATCCAAAGCCCAAATCGTTCATCACCTAAATATTGAAGAGTTAAGGGAATCGTAATGAGTGAAGCAGCTATTGAGAATAATTTACTCAATAGCCCAACAAGGCCAGAATGCAATGCCCTACGCTCCCTTTTTTGACCTCTACCGTACTCAGTATCAATATCTACAGCGCTGAACTTTAAATAATGACTCCATTTGCTAGCAAGGTCAGATACTGCTTTAATAAAAGAGGTTTTTATGTTCATTTTTTTAAAATTCAACAGTTACTAGGTCCAAGTTAATGCGATCAATAACGCAAGGCTACTGACGTTGTCTTGCAAATAAATGAGTCCTAGCGCCCTTCTAAACTCAGGTGCAAAGTCTTTGCCATCAGCCAGTAGAGCAAAAATCAATTTACTAGATTTTCTTGGATAGACCTAGCCATTGAAAGTCTTTGATTTTCATTTTTCATTGAAATCACTCTATTCACAAACATGAAGCGTTCATTTTGTAGTATGACTTAACGCTGCTACTATTGATAAAGTTAGCCTCTTTACCGCTGTTTTACAAAGGTTACTCTAGCTATTAATTTAGTATGTAAAAGGTAATACAAGCTGGCTTGAAATAAAAATAATCCAATCAGGATCGCTGGGTGGGCATTCAACCAAACAGCCAATCCGACAAACGGTAGGCTGAGCATGCTCATAAAAAGGCCTGCAGCAGAGTTGGGGGCAATGGATTGTGCTCGATCATCCTTAAGCCAAGGCCTTATCACGCCAAATTTTACTAGTTGGTGAAGGTGCTTGCTATCAGGACTACCAGAACTTACCCCCTCTAGACTACGGCGCAGCATCGAATAGAGGGCCTCAATAATCGGGTAGCCACAAATCAGTAAGGGCGCAAAAGGAGAAATAGCTGGGTGACGCTCGACTACTAAAACCCCAATCCAGGCAATAAAAAATCCTAAGAAATATGCTCCGCCATCCCCTAAAAAACACTTACCCCAGGGCCAGTTAAATACCAAAAACCCTAAGGTTGGGGCTAATAGGAGAAGGCAGATTTGGAGAATGAGATGATCGTCATAAAGATAGCCAAGGCCGATATAGGCGCCCAAAATCCACAAGCAGGTATAAGTAGCTAAGCCATTTAAGCCATCAATCAAATTGATGGCATGGGTGACTCCAGTGAGCGCAAACGCGGTAAAGGCAATGGAAACTAACCCAATAGACAACAACGCGTCTACCGGACCCCAGCCTAGATGAGAGATGGAAATGTGTGATTGGTAAACTAACATGGCGCATGGAATAAAGGTCAGCACTAAACGCCAACTTACCCTTAATGATCCAGTGATATCTTCTGCAAAGCCAACCGCAAAGATAATAGATGCTGCAATGGCGCTAGCCATGATCAGAGGATTTAGGTGAACTGGGCCAATTGCCAGGATCGAAAACCACAACCCACAAAGAAGGGCAATTCCGCCAATACGAGGAACGGTTCCAAGATGAACTTTTTGAATCGATTCTTTTGGGCCTGAGCTCCATATTACATGGTGGCGCGCGCTTGCAATAATCACAAACATGATCGCAACGCTCACAAACCAGCCTTTTAAAAATACGCCGATAGACTCAAATTCGAACAAAGTTCACCATTCTTTTCAAAAGCAGTTCAATGATTAGCGTTTAAATTGCCACGCAATTAATTCATATTTTGAGTTAATCGCAGGCAAGCAGCGGTCAAGTGTAACCGTAGTAGAAATTACAGGCTTGCAATCCTCATTTTTAGAGTCGATCTTAGAAAAATAGACTGTCGTCATGATGCAGGCCAAGGTTAAGATTAAGATTAAGGTTCAGCATAGGCATGGGGACTTAGGGCAGCCTTTAGGAGTTCTTGATTACTCTTCATCCTTTTGGTCGCGATACTGAGCTAAGAGCACCAAAAACACATGTCCCACGGAAATGAGCATTAGCAGGGTGATGGAGGCCGCGGTATCCGCTAACCA
>CAIWHI010000526.1 GCA_903912435.1 uncultured Bacteroidota bacterium
AGATTAATCACTATTGAATCAGGATTACCTACCTGCGCCACCTGGTCTCCCTTGCGCACCAGGTCGCCCTGCTTTTTGAATATCTGGTAAACCTTGCCTGGGCCTATGGCTACCAATTCGTAATACTGGTTTCCTGCCAATGCATTCTGCAACTGGCTCTGTGTATTCTTATAATCCTGGTTCACCTTGTCATTGGTAGCATCATAGTTTTCCACCGCCGATTTATAGGCATTGAGCGATGATTGGTAATTAAGGCTGGCATTATCCAGTTCCTGCTTTGATACCGAATTAGTAGTAATCAACTTTTGGTAGCGGCTCAGCGTTACTGAGTCGGTCATCATTTTAGCCCTTGCGCTTTCTATCTGGGCTTTTATCTGCATAAGCGTATGCGAGTTGTTGGCCACATTTATGCGGGCATACTCATAGTTATTTTTGGCAATATTCACCTGCGTATTCTGTTGCCTGTTATCAAGCCTGAACAATACCTGCCCATCATGAACCAGGTCGTTTTCAGTTACATAGCTTTTTAATATAAACCCATCACTCAATGAGGTAAGTATATAGGCGTCGGTAGGTTCTATTTTTCCCGATGCAAATACCGCCTCTGTAACCGGGGCCGTTTTGGGCGACACCTCATCAAATTTAGGCTTACATCCTATTGCCAAGGTAATGATAGTGAGCAGTAATATTAAATTGATCCTTTTCATCTAAAAAGTATTTATGAAGTCTGTTTATTGTAATTTCTATTGCTTGAATGCGCGTTTAGTTAAAATTCTTCTGCCTTATTTTCACCTGGTATTGCTGCACCAGCATATCCATCAGGCTATTAAGGTATTGGTTCTGGTAGGTAATAAAGTCATTAAATGCCGTTAGCCTGTCATCTATTGATGCCAATCCTGCCTCATATTTATTAGTGATGTGGCGGTAATTATCCATTGATAGGTTCATTATATTTTCCGCCTTCTTTACCAGTATGCTGGCCTTGCTGTAGTTGAGCCATAGGTTCTCATCATTTATGGCCGACTGTTTTTGGGCGTTCTCCAGTTGCAGTTCGCTTTCGTGCAGGTTCACCTTGCTTTTTTGCATTTGCAACCACCTGCTACCCCCATTCAGTATGTTCCAGCTAGCCTTCAGTGTCCAGAAGTTAGCGTTAAACCATTGTGGGCCACCCTGAAAGGGTTCATATTTATTGTCGTTTTGCTGGGTGGTATAGCTATAGGCCACGCTAAGGGTGGGTATAAAACTTGCTTTCGCTGCTTGCAGGCTGGCCATGTTCACCTTGGTTTGGTAATCGGCCATCCTAACAGATGGGTCGTCGGTAAAAGCAGGCCTGGCACCGGCATTCTCTATTGGTTGCATGGCTGTCTCAAGTTCAAAAGAATCTTTGGCAGATAGGTTTAGTAATCCTTTCAGATTGTTTATGGCTATCTTTTCCTGGTATTGGGCGGTAGTATTGGTTTGTGAGGCTCTTTCCTTATTTATTTTAGCAACATCCAGATTGGCCAGGCTCACGCTACCCTGTGCGTATTTATTGGCTACCGATTGTTCTATACTATCTGCTACCCTTTCGCATTGTTGCGACAGCCTGGCTGCCTCCCTGTTCAATATGCAAGTATAATATTGGGTTGCAATCTGCTGGTAGGTGGTTTTGCGGGTATTTGAAAGGGATGCCTTGTTGAATTCCTCGGTTTCTTTGGCAATGCGCAGATTGAACCAGGTTTGCACGTTTACAATATCCAACTGCGCAGATAAGCCTGCTGAATAAATATACTTCTGCCCAAATTGCACGGGCTTGTATACCCCTTCCGGGCCACCGAATAATACAGCCGGTATCAGGGTTGTTTGCAGTGAGGTATTATCGGTAAAAGAACCATTAGCGCTGGCAGTAGGTAGCAGTGCCAAATACGATTGGGTTTTGGCATATTTGGACTTATCCAATTCATACCCCGAATTTCGGATATTAATATTATGCTCATCGGCATACTTCCAAACATCCTCAAGCGATCTGAAAACAGTTTGCGCCCCGGCACCATAATAAGCCAAAACCAATAAAACAATAATCAACGATTTCCTAAACATATAATTCTCTTATTTCAATAATCTAAACTTGTTTTATACCGCCATCATACCCTTAATCCACATCGGGATTAATTTTTTTCGCTCCTCCATCATTGCATTAAAAGTGGCCATATCCATACCTGTTCTATTACGAAAGATAGGACCGCCTATAAAGGGAAAAACCGTCATTGACATTAGGTTAAGTAAAAAATGTGCAGGGTTTATTGTAGGCACCTTTCCTGCCATGGCCAATTCCTGCCACTGTTTTACCAAATAAACCGGTCCTTGTCTGCCATCCAATGCCAACCGACCTATCAATGCTTCAGGGTTCTCCTTAATCTCATTTAATACAAAAATGGGGAGGTCGGGATTTTCAATAAGCATATCAATATAGTGGCTCACGAGTAATTCTATTTTTTCGTACAAGCTGGTGGTAGGGTCATTAACCAGTCCAAAAATACTGCTGGCAAACATTTTAATATGCTCCAGCATAATAATATCAAACAGCTTTTCCTTGCTCCTGAAATAGTAATTAATCAGCGACAAATTGAAGCCTGACTCTTCAGCAATATCCCTTGTGCGGGTTGCAGCATACCCCTTCTTCATAAATACCCGCCTTGCCGCGTCCTTTATTTTCTCCTCGGTGGAGGTATTAATTTCTATTTCTTGTTTGTTCTGCATCTGATTACACCACAAAGGTAAAATTAAAAATCTGATTTAAACAAATATTTCAATCAGTTGATTGACTTTTAAAAGTTAAAATTTAAAAGTCAAAAGTTAAAACAACTGCATGGAAAAATAACTGTGTTTTAGAGGCTATCAGTTTGTAGCAATAATTTATAAAGGATAAAGGGACTGCCCCAGCCGGACAACCGGTTTGTAACAAAATCCTACTCAGAAAAAAAGGGACTGTCCCAGAGGGACAACCGGTTTGTAGCAAAACCCTACACAGAAAAGGGGACTGTCCCAGAGGGACAACCGGTTTGTAGCAAAAACCTAAACAGAAAAAGGGTAATGCCCCAGAGGGGCTACCGGTTCGTAAGGAAGATGCAACGGCGTGATAGTGATCATAATCAGAAAATCCGCTAAATCATAGTGCAAGACAGAAATGCATCATTAACCCTCATAAAACCTATTTTGTGAATATTTAGGGCAAAACCTGCAAACACTTTTTATTTTCACCTTATTAGTAATTACTTTTGTTAGTTTTAAAGTTTAATGCACGATTATTAATCAAAATGAGTAGTATAATCAATAAATGTAAAGGCTTAATCACACTAAGTCTTTTAGTGGTTCTTTGCGGGTATTCATCATATACCAATGCCCAGTATAATTACAATGTTGCGCTGCGTTCCCAAAATGCACCGGTCAACTATGAAAACGCCAATTTATCATTTAATGATTTTTATACCAACCTGGCTCCATATGGCCAATGGATAGATGATGCTGGCTATGGCTATGTATTCTCACCCGATGTTGACGGCAGTTTCAGGCCCTACTATACCAATGGCCACTGGGCTATGACCGAATATGGCAATACCTGGGTATCAGACTATCCATGGGGATGGGCCTGTTTCCATTATGGCCGCTGGACATTCGACCCCTATTATGGTTGGTTGTGGATACCCGGTTCCACATGGGGCCCGGCATGGGTAGGCTGGAGATATGTAGATGGCTATTACGGATGGGCACCATTTGGCCCCGGCTACGAACTAACATCAGGCCTTGAATTTTCATGCCCTAACGATTGGTGGGTTTTCATACCACCGCAATATGTGCACAGTGGCAATTACTATAGGTATTGGAATGGCCCTAAAAACAATAGGGAGCATATTAAAAACTCGGTAGTAGTAACCAATGTTTACGAGAGCAACCACGTGAAATATGCACCAGGCCCAAGAATAAAGGAAGTAGAAGAAAAGACACACAAGCCTGTGGAAACCTTTCACCTGGCCAATTCTAATAACCTGAATACAAAATCGCACCTCAACGTAATAAAGATGTACCGTCCGGCTGAAATAACACCTGTTTCATCCATTAACGGACAGCGCGTAATACCACCAAATGTGGTAGGAGCCCCACAGCAAATAGGCAAGCCACAAAGCCTTACCGGCCACAATACCACAACACCCGAATTCAGGGGCACACTCCCTAAAAACCCAAATGAGGACGTGCCAGGCACCCACTTTATAGAGCCGCAAAAAGCACCGGTTGCGCCCAAAAATCATACCAACCCCTACGAGTGGGATGTAAACACCCCTGTAAAACCTGAGCGAAGGGTAGAAATACAACCTCAACAAGCCCAACCTCAACAAGCCCAGCCTCAGCAAATACAGTCCCAGCCTATGCGTCCACAACCCCAACAGTCCCAGCCGCAGCCCCAACAACCACGCCCACAAGCACCCCAGCAGACCCAACCAGGCAAGCAACCCACAATAAATAACCGGGTACCAATGCCCGTACCCCAACCAAGACGATAAAATCAACCTTACATAAAAAAAGCCATCACGGATTGAATATTCCGGGGTGGCTTTTTTGTTTGGATAAAACCGTACTGGTCGAAGCTTCAAGCTTCGTC
>CAIWHI010000527.1 GCA_903912435.1 uncultured Bacteroidota bacterium
AGAATTACCTGATAATCAATTGAAACAAGTGTATATTGAAGATGTTACTGGAAATTTAATGGCTTCTTACCTCAACCATTCTGGTAGGGTAGTGATTAACACCAAAGGATTAAGCGTGGGCATATATAATGCGCGTATCTTGGGTGCAGGTACAGGTGAGGTTATTCGTTTTGTAAAAGAGTAGTATATGAAGAAGGCTTCTTATTTAGGTTTGTTACAGCTATTTATTGCACTTGCTATGCAGGCACAATATGCCCCACAGGCAGGTGTGCCTGGTAGCGATGCCATAGGTGCTACAAGCCCGCAAATAGTGGGCTGGGCTACTCAGTGCTACCTGCAAAGAGGCTTTATGGATATTGCCAATCCATCATTGGGCTATGCAAGTTTGGGAGATAGTAGCCTGGCTATTGGCCCTGCAAATCTGGATATTGTAAGCCTTGGTGATAGTGGTGTCGCTACACTTACCTTTTCAAGTCCTATTGCAAATGGGGCAGGTCCTGATTTTGTGGTGTTTGAAAATGGCTTTTTAGACCCTGCAAATGATTCATTGGCATTTTTGGAATTAGCCTTTGTGGAGGTTAGTTCTGATGGAGTTCATTTTTATAGGTTTCCTGCAACTTCATTAACCCAAACTAGTGTGCAAATAGGCAACAATGACTACATGAATGCTGCCAACCTGCACAACCTGGCAGGGAAATATATTGGCATGTATGGTACCCCTTTCGACCTGGCAGAAATGGCTGGGATAGAGGGACTAAATATCGGCAGGGTAACCTATGTGCGATTGGTAGATGTGGTAGGTTCTGTATCCGGTCATTCAGGTTATGATAGTGCAGGAAGAATGGTAAATGACCCTTACCCAACACCTTTTCCATCATGTGGTTTCGACCTGGATGCGGTTGGGGTTATTCATCAGGTAGCAAACAATAGTGTATCAGGACTTTCTAATAATACCTCAATCAGCGTCTACCCCAATCCGTTTTCGGAACAATTGTTAATCAGCAATCAGGATTTGAATAATAGTAGCAAATTAATAACACTTAATGATATGACTGGCAGGGAGTTGATAAGGGTTAATGCAATTAATACATTAAGCACCATAAATACCAGCCAATTATCGGCAGGATTATATTATTTGAACATCATTACCGAAAACGGGGCTCAATGGGTAGAAAAGGTTACAAAGCAATAATATTGTTTTTTGGGTTGCTTGCTTCCTGTGTAAAGGATAAACCAACTCCTATTGGCAATACTTCTGTCCCAAACTCAAGTCATAATGTTTTCATTGCTTGCGAAGGACGATACCCCAATAATGATGCAAGTTTGTATGCGTATAATAGCAAAACTGATAGTGTGTATGGCGACCTATATAAGTCAGCCAACAATAATCCGCTAGGCATAGTATTCCAGAGTATGACCCGGATAGGGGATTTCCTTTATCTGGCATTGAATGGGTCGAATAAGGTAGTGGTGATTAATGCTACTGATTATCATTATGTTACAGAAATTGCTGTGCCTGTGCCAAGGTATATTTTGAAGGTTAGCGCTAGCAAGGCTTATGTAAGTGCACTTTATCATGATAAGGTTTATGTGCTTAATACCCTCACTAATAGTCTTGTGGATAGCATTCAGGTACCCAATATGAATACCGAGGGTATGTGCATGGTAAATAATGAAGCCATCATATGTGCCTGGGATACTAAAGGTAATCATATTTATGTAGTTGACATTGTTACCGACAAGGTTGTTAGGTCTATAAAAACAAGTGGGTATGCACCACAGGAAGTATTGGTAGATAAAGATCAATTGCTGTGGGTGTTGAGCGGTTACCAACCCGGTGGCATAGTTGCCACCCTCGACAGGATTGACCCCTCTACAGGCAATATCGTAGCAAGCTTTATTTTCCCCTCAGCCGCAAACCCAATGAAACCGGTTTTCAATAAAACCAAGGATACCTTGTACTTTATTGAGGTCAACTATTCATCGGGTAAGGACAACAATGGCATATATAGGATGGGGATACATGAGCAGGCATTGCCTGTTAACGCTTTAATACCTGCCAATACCAATACCTATTTCTATGCACTAGGCATTAATCCCACTGATGGTAATATTTATGTAGGTGACCCATTGGGCTTTTCGCAGAAGGGTAGGCTGTATATTTATCATCCGGATGGTGCCTTGCTTAAGAATTATTTAGTGGGCTATGGGCCGGGACATTTTTATTTCGATTAGGATTAATTAACATTTCTATGAGGTTGATTTTCAAATTTTATGGGTTTGTTATTGATAGTATAGCTTTACTTATCCTGCTGGCCATTTCCTTTAGTGCCATATCCCAATCTAAAACCGATACCCTTAAAGAAGTAAAAGTGAAGGGTAGTCATAACTTATGTAATGATGTTAAAGTAAATGAATTTGTACCGGGCCAAAAAGTACAATCGCTGGATAGTGCATTGTTGAGTCATTACCAGGGGCAGAGCCTCGCTACACTATTGGCACAGCAGGCACAGGTATTTGTAAAGTCGTATGGGTTTAATGGATTGGCTACCCTAAGTTTCAGGGGGGCATCGGCGGCGCAGAGTGCTGTGCTATGGAATGGGGTACCTATACAAAATGCAGCTCTTGGCCTGGCTGATGTATCCCTATTACCAGTATTATTTAATAGTAAGGTAAATGTGGTTTATGGAGGTTCGGCTGCCTTGTGGGGGAGTGGAAATGTAGGTGGGGCCTTGATGCTGGAGAATGATGCACCTACTTTTAATAGCCGTCATAAGGTATTAGATATTACCGGTGGTGCTGGTAGTTTTGGACAATATTCAGGTGGGCTTAAGGCAAGCTATTCATGGTCTAAATGGTATTTAGCTACCAATGTTTTTTTGCAGACTGCTAAAAATGATTTTCCCTATGCCAATGAGGTCGGCAAACAAGTAATCATGCTCAATGATCATCTGGACAGCAAGGCTGCACAATTGGTTATTGCACATAAATTCAATGATTATAATGTGGCAAGTATTACCACGTGGTGGCAGCAATATGAGCGGGAGATACCACCTGCATTGTTTGAACCCTATTCCAACAAAAAACAAAATGATGGTTCATTTCGGGTTTTAGCTGATTGGAACAGGAAGAAGAATGCGGGGCTATGGTATGCTAAATTGGCCCTGATGCAGGATGAGGTAAAGTATCAGGATGATGCGGTATTGCTGGCGACTGATAATAAGGTGTATAGTTATTACCAGGAAGTGGGGTGGAAGCAATCCTTTAAGGATAAGGGGCAGCTAATGTTGTTTTTACCCATACAGGCTGCATGGCTCAATCTGGCTGATGGGAATAAGGTACAGGACAAGGAAGCCCTTGCCGGGGCGGCGAGCCGGAAATTTTTTGGTGATAAATTGAATGTTTCCCTAAATGCAAGGGCAGAGAGCATTCATAATTATAAACCTGGGGCGGAGAGCAGGGAACTAGTGCTTTTACCGGGTGGGAATGCGTCTTATCAGTTATTTAAATGGTGCCTGTTGAGGGCTAATGTGCAGAAAACATACAGGACACCTTCCCTTAATGA
>CAIWHI010000528.1 GCA_903912435.1 uncultured Bacteroidota bacterium
CTTACCATAAATATAGTCGGATACCGATACCTTTACCTCTTTAAGAAATTCAGGGTCACGGCCATATTTGCCCATCACATACTTACTAAAAAATACTTTAAACAATAGCTTCCATCTTAATGAATTCCATTTAGATGCATAGAATTGACTTTGTTCTGCAGCACTCTTTTTCTTAAACAATTCTGCTACCTGTCTTTGGCTATGGATAAACGGAAGGATGCGCTTGCTAAATAGGGTAAAGTACTTTTCAAACTTACCACCATAAATAATCCCCTTCTCAATAACAGGCTGGTTTCTATCCCAATAGGCTCTTGTATCAGGTGTCAAGAATGACTTAAGCCCTGCATAAACCTGCAACCTGTTTGTAGAACCGTCAAAACCAAAGAAGGCTAAAACTTGCCCATAATCCAATTGACTAATTGCCACTTTCTTTAATTCTATAAGGTAAAGTTGGGTCTTATTTACATCAACCGCTACCACCAAATCCGGGTTTGTGACCAATAGAGAAAAGCTATTATCTCCGGCAGAACCGATGGATAACAATCTTGCCCCTGTAGTGCTTGCCAATCCCTCCAAAAGAATATCCGCATCCTCCCAGCAATTAGCATACCGGATGAGGTCAAAATTCACTCTTTTAGTTAGGTTTTCGGACATTTGGATGAATATAAAAATTGTGATTCTAAAGATAAGGGATTTACAAATTCAAAAGCTATTGCCTATTTTAGTATTCAAATTCACCATTTACAATGAAAAGTAACGAGGCATTAGAAAATGAAAAGGCTATTGAGTCTTATCTTATTTCAGAAGATTACAACACAATGGTAGCAACTGATTTCACCCAAAATCAACTTGAAATTCTGGATGAACGTAGGGCTTCATTTATTTCAGGTATTGAAAAGGGCATTGATTGGCAAACAATGCATAATAATATTCGGAATGAGCGCATAAATACAAATAACCATTAATTTTTATCAAGCAGCTTTATCACCCCGGTTCCACCATCCATCTCTACCCAATCACCGGTTTTAAGGGTTTTGAGGAGGCCGGTTACACTTACTATACAGGGCTTGCCCATTTCGCGGGACACTATGGCGGAATGGCTAAGCAGGCTACCCCGCTCCACTATTATCCCAGATGCACTTGGAAATAAGGTTACCCAACCGGGGTCGGTGCTTGAAGTTATCAGTATATCGCCATCTAATGAGCTTACCTCGCCGGGGTCACGTATTACCCGCACTTTAGCCCTTACCTTACCGGGGCAACAGCCTATGCCTTTCAGGTCACCCTCTACTAATTCCACCTTACCTGTGCTGAAAAAATCATTCAAGTGATAAACTGTACCATAGGTTGCAAACCTTTCTGATGGCGCATCTTGCTGCTTGTATTGGTCAAACTCCGCCATTCTTAGGGCTATTAGCCCTTTTATATTTTGGGTTACTGCTGTACCCTCTATGTAGGAAAATATCTCTTCTTTGGTGAGGTAGAAGATATGCCTATCGTTCTCAATAATGCCTTGTTTCTGGAATTGCAGCCCAATATGAGAGAATATTTCCCTTACTATCCCAAATGCCCTGGTGCGCTCATAGCGCAGGTTTTCACGGGAGCTTACCAGTTCACGGGCTTTTTTCAAAGTACCCTTGATTAGCCATTTTTTTAGGGGTTGGTACTTAAGGCCTTCATTCATTTCTTCTTCAGCCTTTTTCCTCAGGCTTTCCTCTATTTTACCCGAGGTGCTTTCTGTAGTGATACCTGATGTAATGTACGATTTTAAGATTTTTACAAATTTGGCTGGCTCCTGTGTATATGAAATTGTCTCCAGTTTTAATTCGCCAATGCATCGCTCCCCGAAATCGGCTATATAGCGGTCTATTTCCTTCTTGATGGCTATTTGCCTTTCACTATCCTGCTTAATTAGTTCCGCCCAAATTACCTCCTCCGAATTCCCGGCAAACAACCTTTTCAATTCAGGGTCGGCAGAAATAGCGGTAGCTAGGGCAATACTGCGGTGTATTGGTTGGATGGAGATAATATCACTGCTGCCGCAAAGCAGGTCGTTATGTATATTGGGATTGGTACTAAAAGCATATTTGGCGCACCTTTTCTGTAACATCCCAAACCATATCATGGCAAAAAAATCGTTGAGCAAAGGGGCTTTCCACTCATTGAGCAGTATGCGCTCAAAATCGAGGTAAAGGTGCATAAGTTCACCGGGGTTCATTTCCTTGAAATTGATGTTCTTATACCTGGATATTGTATTATCCAGCAATATCATAAACTCCCGCCTCTTTCGTGGCAAGGCACGAAAACGACCATACATCTGCACCACCATTTTAAAAATGCGCCACCATGCCTTGCCTTTCGATAGCCTATAGGTCTCTGGGATATCAAATTGTTCCTTCACCCCCATCATCTTCTCCATAAACCTGACATTGATACTGTAGCCCGGCAACATGGCCAACATATGGTACCAGGTTTTGAGGTTGTAGTATACCCTGCCATTGATAAGGCCAAGTGTATTGGCAAATACCCGCTCATTTTCCTTAATTACATCCTTACTAACTCCCATGAATTGGGAGAACAGCTTGTAAGCCCCTTCGTAGGATTTACTGATAAATGAAAACGTAAGTGGTGTGGTAACCCCAGGGTAACTTTC
>CAIWHI010000529.1 GCA_903912435.1 uncultured Bacteroidota bacterium
GCCATATCGGCATCGAGCAGCAGATTGCAATCATTATCCTTAGAGGGCTTGTGGTGTTTGGTAGCTAAAATCCATTCGTAGCATTTGGATATTGTGTTGTCTGGCACCCCAATTGATTTCATATGTTCGGTAGCCAATTGGACACTTTTCTCTTCATTGTCGCTACCTGGCACTTTGTAAATAATATCGTGGTAATACATCGCAAACAAAATAGAGTCCCAGTCTGCTATGAATCTTTTAGACTCCCGAATTCCCCAATAAACCTGCTCCAGGTGGGATAGATTATGGTAGTACCTATTGGGCTGATTGTACGCCTCTTCTATCTCCTGCCATAGAGAAATTGCTCTTGTTTCATCTTTAGCATACCTGCCAACAAGGGATAAAAAGGTTTCTTTTAGTTCCTCAAATACATAATTCACCTGTTTCTAGTTTTCGCGTTTTACGATTGGTAAAAAAGCTAGTTTTTCGGAAGTCCAGTGGTCGAATAAGAGGTTGAGATAATAATTTTCTTCCTTGGTAATTACTTTATCAGCCTTGGCTAATTGTATGGCAAAACGGATGAGGTTCATCAACTCCATCTCTGTGGCATCATCATAAAAATCGTCCATCATTTTCAGGAAGTGGCCTTCCCATTCGTCGGGTTTCAAATTGCTGATGATGTCCATCTGTTTATCCAGATTTACATGTATCGGGAATTCCTGATTTAGGTAGCGACGGATGACTTTATCTTCCTCACCCGATATCCTGAAATCAACTGCAGATAATATCATCAGCAAATGATATCCTGCAACAGTTTTATTGAGTCGGTTATTTGGCATAGTTTGATATACGATAGGTTATTAAATCAGGTTTGCGATGCAAGCAATAAGTCTAGGTCGGTATACTTAAAATTAAATCTTTTAGCAATAGGGGCATTGGTCACACATCCCTTATACATATATACCCCGCGTCTGATACCACTTTTTGCCACAATCAACTCTTCTACCCCACCCAGGTCGGCACATTGCTGCAAAATGGGCATCAAAATATTACTTATTGCCCTAGATGCCGTGCGGGAAACCGCAGAAGCTATATTAGGCACACAATAATGTATTACATCATATTTCTTAAACACTGGTTTTTCGTGGGAGGTGAGTCTTGACGTTTCAAAACAACCGCCACGGTCTATACTCACATCAATTATCACAGATCCCGATTTCATATTACTCACCATCTGCTCTGTTACTACCATTGGGGTAATACCATTAATTGGCTTAACCGCACCAATAGCCACATCGGCATTTCTCAATTCCTCAGCAAGTGTTACAGGTTCCATTACCGATGTGAAGCAACGCCTGCCAATATTGTTTTGCAATCGCATCAACCGGTAAACAGAATTGTCAAAAATCTTCACCTCAGCCCCAAGTCCGAAAGCGGCCCTGGCGGCAAACTCACCAACCAAACCAGCTCCAATAATCAATACCCTTGCTGGAGGCACACCTGATATACCGCCCAATAAAACGCCCTTACCATGCTCTGTATTGCCCAGGTAGCGCGCGGCAGTAATAATTGCATAGTTGCCTGCTATCTCGCTCATAGAGCGCACTATAGGGTAGGTACCTGCATCGTCTTTTATGGATTCAAATGCTATGGCTATTATCTTCTTGGCCATCAACTGCTCCATTACACCAATCTTGAGCATCGGCATATGGATGGGAGATATTACTACCTGGTTAGGTTGCAATAGTATTGCCTCCTCCTCGCTTATGGGTGCCGATTTAATAATGGTTGTTGCCTTGTAGAGCTCATGCTTATCATAAACTATCCTTGCACCAGCCTCGCTATAGTCATTATCGAAATAAAACGATCCGTCGCCGGCAGTATGCTCTACAGCCACATCGTGACCATCATTTACCAGAACAGAAACAGCCTCGGGAGTGAGGGCCACACGGTTTTCCTGAAATGAATTTTCCTTAGGGATACCTATGAACAATTGCTTTTTTTTAGGGGCAATCTGCAAGGTTTCCTCTAAAGGAATGTAAGAAAAAGACGGAGAAACATACGGTTTTTTACTCATACAGCCACGAATTCTATATCAACGACAATATAGGATATTACTTTTTACTAAAGAAATTTTTTGGTGAAAACCTGTGAATCTTATAAGTTCTTTAGTCTAAAAAAAACTTATAATTCTTTAACCATAACCCAGCGACTCCATGTAGTATCTCTTATTTACCAACTAAAACTTCCCGGCATTTCAAAATTTCCTGCTTTGTTATTTGTGAAAAACAATTGACATTTGGAACGAAAAGAAAACAATGGGAAATTTTCGTTAAAAATATACACTATGAAACAAGCTATTTTACTATCTATACTTGCACTTATCGTTATAACTCCAAATACCTCTTGTACAAGATATTCATCATGCATTTGCTATAAATCAGGCGTAGTAGACACTCATTTGTATTTCACCAATGTATCACTTTCTGATACACGTGATAAATGCAATGCCTACAAAAACCAGGCGCAGATGGACTCCTGCAGTGCATATATGGAACAAAGAAAATAAACAGGACTTATTCGTAATAAGTATACCTGGTCTCAACATATTCATCTGGCACACGCTTGCCACCTACTAATTTATAGGATGTGTAGTTGATTATATTGCCTGCATTATCGTACTCAAACGACCTGAAAACATTATTGCCAGTTTCATCTATGCTGCCATTTTCTTTGTAATAGAGCATCTGCACTACATTCTCTTTGGCATCATAGGTATAAACGGTTTTGGTTTTAAAACTACCATCTGCATTGTAGTCGGTCATTTCGGTGCACCTACCTTCCCCATCATTTTTCCTGGTCCATTTATATGGTTTTTCACTTTCAGGTTTGTAGGTGGCACCAGCTATTTTAAAGCCGTTCTTATCATATTCGCAGGTAAGTTTTATTATCAATTTACCTTTGCCGTCTTTCATTTCATACTCAATCTGGTTGCCACGGTCATCGTATTTATAAGTAGTAACCCGTTTCAGGTCACCTTTTGCTTCATATAGGCGTTCTTCGGTTTCGTTACCGGCGGCATCATATTTATAGGTAATCCGGTTATTTTTTGTGGTGTCTTTGTCTACTTCTCTCTGCTCGGTTTTTAGCCCCTTTTTATCGTATTTAAAAGTGGTTTTATTATCCGCCTTCATAAATCCACTTATAGTAATAACCCACTCCTGCAACCTGCTATCGGCATAGGTATATTTGCAATGCAAATCATAGCTGGCATCGGGTGTATAGATGTTTTGGTCTATGAGGTGGCCTTGTATATCATAAACATTGTAGCCAGTATCTAATAGCTTTATATTAGGCCTTCCATCCTTTTCGCTTATGTTAAACTCCTTGTAGGTTACGGTTTTCACCTTGCCTTTCAGGTAGTTTTCTTCTGCGGTGAGGGGTATCTGGTTGACGTTTTCGAGGTCGAATATTTTCTTGGTTTTCAATAGTTTTTCAGAAGGGGCACAGCCATATTGCGCTGCTGCGTTAGTGAGGCTAAAAGCGCATATCATTAATAGCCAAAACGATTTACTCATTACTAGTTTCATTTTATGAATTCTGGTTCGGGCGATAAAATTATATTTTTTTTGAAAGATTAGGGATATAAAATAAAGGGGTTTTGCAATTGTCTTTTCCACCTAGCATGCCTACCTTGCCAATTCCAATTGGTCTAACCGCGGAAAGCGGTGCTGACCAATGTGAATTCTATTTTTACGTTTGATTTGCTATGGGGCTTGGGGAAGACGAAGACCATAGGAGAAGGGGTTTTATTTGATGTTCCGGATGTCCCTACGGAACATCGTGGAACAACGCGTGACCTCTAGTTTTTGCTAAATGGCGGAATAATGTCACTCCTTCGGAGATTTTCAACATTCATCCTAATTTTCTACAATAATGTCAACCCTTCGGGTTTTACATTATCCGCAATCAAAATCCAATTTGCCTATTGGAATAAACCCGAAATACACATCATTGCACTGGGCGTACCTACAATTCCAGATTTGCGTATTTCTCTAATGGATTTTCTGACTTGAGGTTAATTTTTATGCCATTTGCTTTAAGTTGTTTGAGCAAATACCGGGTTTCGGGGTGGGTATCAACTTCTATTTTTAGCTTTTTGTAGCCGTGGGTATATTCTTTGAAAGTAAATTCCAAATAAGGTGTGTCCTCTATTCCATATATCATGAAGGTGATATTATCTACCACTGAGTAATCGAAAATAAATTCCTTATTATGGATAGACCACCTGAATGGATAGTACAATCTTAAGTGCTCCCTATTTATATAGGTTACCCGATAAAAATGAAAGATGAAATAAACACCAATTAAAAACACAAGCAGACGCAATAGTACACCCCACCAATTGTAGTAATTAGCCGTATCAAGCCCAAAGGCAGTTGCACCTAATGCCACCAGGTAAGTAAACATAGTGAGTACACTAGTGCGAAATTCAAGCTCAATATCCTTGGCTATATTTAGGTTGCTTATTGTTCCAGGGTATGAATGCCACGCAACAATCGCTTCCAGCGCATGTCTTTAATCATGCCTTCGGGGCCATAACTCAACCATACGAACCAGGCCTTACCTACCACATGGTCTATTGGCACAAAACCCCAGTAGCGGGAGTCGAGCGATTCGTGCCTGTTATCCCCCATCATCCAGTAGTAGTCCATCTTGAAGGTGTAGCTGGTAGCTTCCTTACCATTGATGATGAATTTACCATCTTTTTCTACAAGGGTATTGCCTTCGTAATTACCTATTACCCGGCGATAAAGGGCGATATTTTGTGGTGTAAGATTAACTGTGACACCTTCTTTTGGAATCGTCATCGGGCCATAATTATCGCGGTTCCATTTGAAATTTACCGTATCTAATGGATACACCCAATTACCCGGATGATTAGGCACCTGGCCGAGGGTATCGCCTTCATAAAGATTGGCAGCCACTACATTTGTAGCCTTTTTAATCACATCAACCTGACAGTTTTCCAGGTTATAAACGTAGGTAGTCTGGTTCAGGCGCTGTATTAGTTGTATATTATCATCAACCATAGGTGGCATACCATTGGTTTGTACTATATAATATTGCTTTGCGTGAGGGAATAGTACATTAGGTGCCCCATTGATATAAACCCTGGCATGCTTTACTTCAAGCACGTCACCCGGCATACCTACACACCTTTTAATCAGGTTTTCCTTTTTATCAACCGGATGCGTAACTACATGAAACTGGCTATTGATGGTAGACCAACCTTCTACCCTGCAGGTTTGGTAATAATCTTTTTCAGGATTCTCGGCAATTGCGCTATCTCCGTCCGGGCCATTGAATACCACTACATCATTGCGCTCGATATGTCCAAAACCCGGCAGGCGGTGGTAACCCCATTTCACGGCATCGGAATAAGATTTGCCACCAAATATGGGCATGCTGTTGTGCACCAAAGGAACTGCCAATGGGGTCATAGGTACACGGGGACCATAAGCGAGCTTACTTACAAACAGGTAATCGTGAATGAGCATCGTACCCTCCATAGATGCGGATGGGATGGTATATGCCTCGAAAAAGAAAGTACGAATGAGGGTTGCGGCCACAATGGCAAACAATGCAGCATCGAACCACTCCCTGAATACCGACTTTTTCGGTTTCGCTTTTTTATTGTCTGTTGCTGCTGTATCCTTTTTTGTAAATAACGCCATTACTGAAATAAATTAATGGCCAAAAGTAATAAGATATAAGCCAATTATGGAAATGAATAGTGACTTAAATAATATTTAACAGTTAGAGAGGCTTGGAGGGAGGGGTTATGATTAAAATACCGACTCTAATTTACCTAAAAGCCATTCTCATTTTTTGAGCCGCACCTTCCATCAATGGGTTGCCATGTCCAAAGACGGCTTTGTCAAAATTATATTGGGCGGAGTTAAGTATGCTTTTTTTGCCCAATTCCATGTCTTCATACATAGTGCTCAGAGCCAGGCCCATACTATTGGCACACATATCCGCAGCTATTAATACTCCTTCATTCTGAATTAATAAGGCAATATGGCCTGCACTATGTCCCGGAGTATGTATAACCTTTATACCTGGTGCACCTGGAACAAAATCATTATCGTTGAGCAATATATCAGCCTTAATTGGTTCAATAGTCTTATCGGCCCTTACAATAAATAAATTATAGATGATCCAATTCATTAATCCGGGGCTTACAGTTGGTTTTAGTTCTTTGCGGCCTGCAAAGCCTTGTTCCATTAATGCGGCATCTAGTGGATGTGCCATCACCGGTACATTTATGCGACGCTTTAATTCAGCAGC
>CAIWHI010000530.1 GCA_903912435.1 uncultured Bacteroidota bacterium
AGCAGCAACCGATACCTGCTCTACCAGTTGAAAAACAATGGCAATCTTCTACTCCCCGAGACTAAGAACCTTGATTATTTGTGGTATATACAAGCCCCCAACCCCCAAGATGAGGCTGCCAACATAGTGCGTGAACTAAGGAATATCCCCGAAATACAATTGGCCCAGATTTTGGACCCCGAGAAAATACCGAGTTTAAATAATCTGATTATTTAATAAGTCTCCGGTTCGGAAATCAGGAGATTGGCTAACACCGCTACCTAGACATAGTCTAAGCCTAACACCCCGGAAACCTGGTCCTGCAATGCCGGGCTCATCTGTGGTCATGAATCTTCCAGGTTTTTATTATTCCATTCACCACCATACAAGAAACAATAATAATTAATATTTTGGTTCCGAGTGAAAACATATTAACGATTTTATTTTGATCTAATTTCGAATTTGTCATCACCAGAAATGAAAAAAGCTCAATATCTAATCTGTATTATTATTCTTCAAAAAACTACCTGCCCATTTTCCTCACCCCAATAATAATATCCGAATCCTGATTAGCCAAGGTAATACTAACAGAAGATTGATTTTTTTCGGAATCTCTGAGTATTTCCAAAAAGGCAGGGTTAGCATCCTTAGCAATTTTATAAAACCGTTGCGAACGCAGGAAACCTACTGTAATAAAGCCATCATCACCGGCAGGCCTTACTACCGCTACCCTAAGTATCATTTCTGTTGGCCTTTGCTGGTGGGGAGGCACATTGGGTGGTGGTGGTGGTACAGGTGTCGAGGTATTGTTTGCAGATTTAGCAGCAGCTACCGGTTCCTGCTTTTTTGACTTCGACTTCATTGCAGTGCACGACATAGTGCTCATTGGCAATAGGAACAAAGCCAATACTCCTACAAGACGTATTGGACTAAATAATTTCTTCAAGTATAATTTCTTTATGGACATGAAACTCTGGGACGATAATTTACCATGGTTGAATCAGTATCAGCATACATTGGGTCTGTATCAAATGTAGTACCAGCATAAGACGCAGGACTATATGAAGCTGTAGGCTGAATATTGATCATAGACACATGAGCTGAACCTGAACAGGCTGGATTGGCCTGTGCATGCAACCATGCAGATAAAAGCACTGGCTGGTCAAACATTGCAGGGTCGAAAACATATGCCTTGGTGCCGGTTGGGGTCTTAATATTCACCAATGGCGCCACATGATACCACCAGTTAATGCAACAGCCGCCCCATTTTTCGGCCTTTACACTCAGGCTTGCACCTCCCGAATTAGCAAAGCTGAATATTTTATGCGTATCGTAATGGTACATATTATTGATGATCCAGCACATTTTATGTGCACGGGCATAGCAACCATCTTCGCAATACTGGAAAGAAATACAAAAATCAACACCATATGGGCCTGGAATGGCACAACACTGATGGGTAATATAATCGAACATCAGTTGGGCAGTAGCCATATCGGGGATCACATTGGTAAGTCCTGGTGTAGTAGTATTAATAACACCTAGCGCGGCAGGCTGGTCTACAATATCCTCATTTAGGTTGTTGAGGTTCATTGCAAGGCCCTCATTAATTATCTGGGCATTTACCTGCCTGGCAGCCATCTCAGCACCTGATAATGCAGTAGCATGCATAACATTAGCTGAATAAGGATTAACTGTAACCCTTACCTGCCTGTGATTATCAAACGCATCTTGTAAAATGGCTAACACAGAAGCATCTGAAACAGTAAACAACTCGGCCAACTGACAGAACATTACTTGGGTAGAACTGCCATCAGTCGCTTTTCTGATATTGGCTATGGTAACCACCTTTATATCAGTAGTACTTACTACCGGGGTATTTTCACTCACTGTTGTGCTGGTAGTGGTTGTAGGTTGGCCATGAGGATGAGTGCAATGCTCGGGCCTGTTGCATTTCTTACAGGCATCGGTAAAGGTGATAATACCCGCCATTACTATAAAGCATAGTATAGTGGTCAACTTTAAGCGGTTGCCGCTGGTAAATTTCCCCATAACCCGATTTTTTAGAATAATTAATAAATGAAATGCAATTGCTGCAAAATGCACTCACAATGTACAAACCTTTATATTATCAGCCAAAAGAATTTTACACATATATTTTAGTCGCCATTGTTGAATAATTTAAAATAATTTGCCTAAATTCAATGTTTTATATTGTGTTCGCTTTTCAAATTCCCATAATGAAACATATCAGCACCCTGGCACTGGCAATTCTGATGACAAATTTGGTGTTTGCCCAAAAGGTAATTAATAACCCAAAACTACATGCCCATAAATTACTAATACATAACCTGCTGAATCAGCATAATGCCCATAAAGAAAATGCTCAAAAAACCACATCGGGTCCCATTACCCAACGCGTAATAGCCCTACGTACTAAGGATAATACCCTTGGCACTATGACCGATTCGGTTAATTTCAAATATATTGCTTACGGACAGTCCAACTACGATTATAATGATATGATTTATGCCTATAACTATCCTTATAATTCGTCGCCGATGTTCAATTTTGCTGGGGCATATACTAAGCCACAGGTGCAATTCGATACTATGCGGCATTGGGAAGTAAACCCCAACACCCTGGTATATGGCTACTACGAAACCGGTATGGCAGGTTATGACACCCGGTATAATATGACCGGATTCCTAAACCTTTATGCCGATAGTGCCGTTTACCCCAATATGCTCTTTTCTAATAACTTTAATACTGCCAATAATATCACCAAAGGCACATGGTATAACTGGCATGGCGGAGTTGCTGATAGTGCTTTCAAGCAATATTTCAGTTATAATACTAGCAATCTGCTTACTAAAGACAGCACCTATGAATACCACAGTGGGGCTTGGTACCTGGTTTCTAAAAGTTTTTATACCTACGACGGACTTAATAACCTGATACAGATAGACAATTATGCCAATGACTCAGACTCAACATTCCTCTTGCCATTGGTGGAAAAATACAAATACGTAAACACCTACGATGGCAGCTATCGCCTGCTCACCGTATTGACCAGTGTATATAACGGAACAAGCCTAAGCGATTATGTAAAAGATACTTTCGACTACACAGGGTCATATACCTTCCATACCGGATGGAGGGAAACCCAATGGGATGTAATAAACGGGTATTGGGCACCGATGTTTAATATGACCAAGCACCTCAACCTAAGCGGCCAACCAGATACCGTAAACATAATGGGTTTTGATAGCCTGCTCAATACTTGGGTACCGCAAACCATGGATATAGTAAGCTATAACTCAATGAGCAATCCAGATACCCTTAAGGATTATGAGTATAATTTCACTTCATTCCCTGCTACCCCATCTTTTACTACCATTTATTATTACGACATCTTTAGGATGAGCCTGGGAGTAACAACTAATTGTACTAGCGCTGCGGATGTATGGAGGGTTTACCCAAATCCGGCTCATAACCAGATAAATGTGGATAATGATGTGGCAATGAGGAATAACACATTAACAATTAGCCTTACCAATGTCCTGGGCCAAAAAGTGCTCAGTGCGAAAACAAATGGTGAAACCATGACAAGCATACTCA
>CAIWHI010000531.1 GCA_903912435.1 uncultured Bacteroidota bacterium
CTACCAAGGAAGTTTATAAACCAGTTGACAAAGATTTATTCAACAATTTGCTTCAACAATTTAAGGGAATTCCACCTGAATTGCGGTAAAAGATAAACTCACTTCTATACCCGTGTTGTAGGATATCTCTTAAGCCTTCTTTTTCTTACCCGGAACAAGTATTACTGATTGTTCAGACTGCTCACTAACAACACCATTTGCGGTAACCGACTTTAGTGTATAATTATAAGTCTCCCCCTTATTTAATGATTGGGAAGTAAACTTACGTGAACTCTTTTTCAAAACATCCTCATTGGCTATAAGAATATTATTTTGATAAAGCCTGAATCCCTTAAGGTCGGCCACATCCATATATTTCCATTCTATCTGTGCTTGCTCACCTTCCAAAACTATTGTAGGCATTCCAGGCGCGGGTATATCAAGACTAGGTATTAGCACAGTTATTGTATCAGAATAATTGCTTTCAGCTTCGTTTTTAGCAATAGCCGAAACACAGAATTTCACATAAGATGCTATACCCCTTGTCTTAAAATAAGTGTAGGAATTTTTGCCCACCGGTATCTTTTCATCAATTGATTTAAGATTATAATTCAGGGTATCTGTTACATAAACCCTATAATAATCAGTTGAAGAATCACCGTTCATAGGCAAATCCCAGGTAAGTTGTACTGAAGCTTTTTTAGCCGCAAACGAACTTTTTGCCTTAAAATTCATTGGCGTAGGTGGTTGTGATACCGGGAAATAACTGTAAACCCTGTCTGGTCCTATAGAATTAGTTTTATCATTATAAACCGCAATTGTCCTAAACCTGATATAGCCACTTACAGGTGAGGAGGTATGATCGATATAGGAACGTACCGAACTATCGAGTAATCCAGATACCCTCACATATCCTTCGGGCATATTATCCTTTTCAACATAAAATCCTTTCAAAAACCGCTCCGATTCTTTGGGAAAAGTCCATTTAATATTGATCCCCTCTTTGAAATAATAGCCCAATGAATTGATCTCATTGACCACAGGCTTCACATATTCAGCGGGATGGTCTTCGGGGTTATAAGCATATGATTTAATGATACCTTCTATCCCAAAAATAGACTCAGCACTTATACTAAACAAGTTAGGATTGGCACCATTAGCAGCCCTGTCAAAGAATGTAAACTCAGTGGGATCCTTGGTATTTACAGGCAATATAGGGGTAGAGTTGAGCCTGATGCCTTCCCTGTAAATATTAAATCCTGTCACGTCACCTGCCCTCATTTTCATCAGATCAGCATTCCAGATTATTTGAATCCCATTGGCAGTAGTGGTACCTTTTGCAGTTATGTCTTTTACCACATTTAGGTCAGGTATCTGGCCATAATTCCACAATACGCTATCCAGTAAGGTATTTGTTCCCTGTATAAATAAGCCGTATTGATAGTTGGTTTTCTTGGTTATAGAATGGTCTACAAAAGCAAAACCGCTCATTAGTGCCAGGTCATAATCCTTCTCCATCAATCCGGTAAGTGCTTGAGCTGCCTTATCATCATTATTAAGCATTTGTAAAAACTCGTCCTCAGCCATGGCACTTATTTTGTGCCCATTAATCATCTTGTACAATTTTGCCTTAACCCTGCTTTCCTCTAGTTCATCTGACTCAACAATTTTCAAGTTCTTTTTTTTGGGTTAATTCAGGAATAATCGGTTCGGTATTTAATTTTACCCAATCCTGCAGGCCATCCTTGCGCTTAATATCAAACCCGGTTACATCCTTACTCCAGGTTTTAAAAAACCATACCAGTTTCACATTTTTGCCATCAGCACTCTGCACTAACAGACTCACATTATCCCGCTGAGCGAAAATGGTATTTGTGCAAAACAATAAACTTAAGAATGTAAAAATATACTTACCCATTAGCTTTCAGTTTTATTTAGTGTAGTGTTTTCGCCTCAAAATTACTCAAATTGTTGAACAATGCCTTAAGAACAAGGAAACTCACACCAAGATTTACATAATGCATTTTCACTATGCCATTTTTAAATATACTGGACTAACTCAAGCTCAATCACTTCAAATAATGGCTTTGCCTGAAAAATCTTAACTTTGATCAATCAGACTACATAAATTATGCCAAGATTAATGAGAATCCTTTTGGTTTTATTATCCATTATTATCGGGGCTACGTTTTTATATTCGGCTTATACTAAATTATTCCCCATTCATTCATTCGAACTAACGATGATTGAATACATAAGGCTTCCCGCCAAATTGGCAGCAATACTGGCAAGGTTTTTCACAGGGCTGGAAGCCTCTCTAGGAGCACTTATAATACTACATCTTTATGGCCGCTGGAAATGGGTTTTGAAAGTTGCGATGGGGTTACTGGTAGGCTTTAGCGGATACCTTATCTGGTTATGGGTTATAGCAGGCAATGATGTGAACTGCGGTTGTTTTGGGGATGCTATCTGGATGAGCCCTGGGGCATCATTGATTAAAAATGGGGCAATGATGGCTATTATTTGGCTATTAATAAAATACCATCAGAGCATCACCTTTAAATGGACGAGCGTAGTTCCGCTATCTGTATTAATATCTGCCATCGCCTCCATATTCATTTTCTTCCCTGTTTTCTCCCGATACAGAATCGACTTAAAACCTTTGTATACTGCGGACTCTACTTTAGGCACAACTTTTATCCCCAATATCGACCTTAATAAGGGCAAGCATATAATAGCTTTTGTAAGCCCATCGTGCATACACTGCCGCAGGGCAGGATTGCTGATGCATGATATAATACATCACAACCCATCACTACCTATATATATGGTGATAGGAGGGACTACCAGTGACTTAAAAGATTTCTGGGCAGCATCTAAAGCGGAGGACGTACCCCATACCCGCCTGGCAACCGAGCCATTCATGAAATTATCTAAAGGCATTTTCCCTACCATATTATGGGTGAATAATGGAATGGTAGAAGGGGAATTATTAAGCTATAAAGACCTGGACGAAAAGGTTTTAGAAAAATGGATGAAGGCTAAGGATTAGTTTCATTCATCATGCCCTACATGGCCATAATGCTAAAAATCATGAATTAATCCCGCTATTCTGCCGACATTTGTATCCACATTAAATATGAGCACCATAAAGAAAATATTTCCGGTTACTGGTATGCATTGTGCATCCTGTGTGCTCAATGTAGAAAAGGCACTCACTACCCAGAAAGGTATATTGTCGGCAGGAGTGAACCTGGCTAACTCATCAGCACAGGTGGAGTATGATTCAGAATTAATCAGTCTAAACAATATTAAAAAGGCTGTTACAGAAGCCGGTTATGATATTATAGTAGAAAAAGATGAAGCAAGCCCAGAAAAGATCGAGGCAATAAAACTAAAAAGTTACAAAGTACTAAGATTTAAAACAATACTGGCAATTGTAATTTCTACACCCATAGTGGTAATAGGCATGTTTGCAATGAACATGCCCTATGCCAATTACATTATGTGGGCGATGGCTACACCCGTCATAACGTGGTGCGGAAGACAGTTTTATATTGGTGCATGGAAGCAAGCCAAAAACAGAAAGGCCAATATGGATACCCTGGTAGCGCTTAGTACAGGGATAGCCTACATTTTTAGTGTATTCAATACCCTATTCCCCCATTTCTGGATGAAACAGGGATTGATGCCGGGAGTCTATTTTGAGGCATCGGCAGTGGTTATATCTTTTATATTACTAGGCAAATTATTAGAGGAAAGAGCGGTAGCGAATACATCTACTGCACTCAAAAAGCTAATGGGCCTACAACCCAATTCTGTGAGCAGAATTAAAGACGGCATACTTGAAGAGGTTATAGCCATAAAAGATGTAAAGCCTGGAAACTTACTACTAGTGAAGCCTGGCGAGAAAATAGCAGTAGATGGCAAAGTCACCGATGGCAACTCCTATATAGACGAGAGCATGATAACGGGTGAGCCAATGCCGGTTGCGAAAAATACTGGTGATAAAGTATTTGCAGGCACCATCAACCAGAAAGGCAGCCTCTATTATAAAGCCGAGAAAACAGGAGGTGATACACTACTTGCCCACATTATAAAAAAGGTACAGGAAGCTCAGGGAAGCAAGGCACCAGTTCAAAATCTGGTGGATAAAATAGCAGGGATATTTGTGCCGGTGGTGATGAGCATAGCCATTATAAGTATGATAGCCTGGATAGAACTAGGTGGTAATGCCGGTTTCGTTCATGGATTATTGGCTCTCGTGACTGTTTTGGTAATTGCCTGCCCTTGTGCATTGGGTTTGGCAACCCCTACCGCCATCATTGCCGGTATGGGTAAAGGTGCGGAAAATGGTATTCTTATAAAGGATGCAGCAAGCCTTGAAACGGCCCACAAAATAAATGCAGTGGTGCTTGATAAAACCGGAACCATAACCGAAGGTAGGCCTACTGTAACTGATATATGCTGGAAAGAAGGTGCTGACACTGCCCTGCTTTCAAGTATTCTCTATAGCCTGGAAGCCCGTTCCGAGCATCCTCTAGCTGGTGCTATTTGCAGCTTTTTCAATAATCTGGATACCCGACAAATAGACATCAAGTTCTTTGATAGTATCACTGGTAGCGGCGTTACTGCACTTTACAATAATAATATCTACTTCGCAGGAAGTGGTAAGTTGTTGCAACAGATGAATGTAAAAATTCCCGAGGCACTTGCTAAAAAAGCTGACACCTGGACTCAACAAGCAAACACGGTGGTATGGCTTGCCGACCAGTTTACCGCACTTGCGGCAGTAGCAATAGCCGACATCATTAAACCTGGCTCAAACAAGGCTGTGCAACTATTGCAAAGCATGGGCATAGAGGTATATATGCTTACTGGTGACAGTATGCAAACAGCATATATGGTGGCACAGGAA
>CAIWHI010000532.1 GCA_903912435.1 uncultured Bacteroidota bacterium
GCAATAGGCTCAGAAACAATAGGATTTTTCTCCTTATACACAAAAAGCAGGTAAAGCCCCGTAATCACCAATACCACCGACAATATTTCGGCCTGTGTAGGATGGATAAAACCCCAATTATAGGTAGAATTCACCCTAATCAACTCTACCAAAAAACGCTCTACACCAGCAAGTATAAGGTAAGCCCCAAACATGTGCAATGTACCTGAAAGTTTAGGCCGCATTTTCCAAAGTAATAAGAAAAGAAGGATACAAACTATTGCCTCATAAATGGGTGTTGGGAAAACGCTCACAGGCAATACATTGCAATAGTCGCCACTACAGCCCAATAAATGAACACCCTCTCTACCCACATTATGAGGATAATTCATCCCCATAAGCCAACGAGGCATCCATGATGGTGCTGGAAACCATGCATGAGGAGCATTACCAATCATATGAAGGGCCGATGATGCATCATTTTGTGCTGCTGCCACTAGGTTACCATCACTATTGGTAATATAGGCAGTATTAAAAATCCCCCAATCCCCATCACCCGATAATTGACAGCCCAATCTGCCTATGCCATAAGCCAGCATAATACCGGGTGCCGCTGCATCGCACATATGCCTGAAGGGGATATTGTGCTTGCGGGTAAAAAAATAGAAAGATATTGTAGCCACTATCAGCCCACCCAAAAAAGTAAGCCCGCTCGATGAGGTCAATTCTTCAATGGGGTGTTTTACAAATTCATCCCATGTTTCCAGTGCATTAAATATTTTGGCACCGGCAAGCCCGCCAAGGGCAGCAACTACCACTATTTCAGTAATACGGTCGTGAGGGTAAATGGTAAGTCTTACTTCTTTGGGCTCAGGCAAAACCTGTTTTTTCACCTCGGCATATTTCAAATACCCCGAACCAATTGTTCCTATTATACCACCAATGAAATTTCCATTGAGCGAAAACAAATAACTCATCGGGTCTTGCGACACCAAATGAAAATTGGTGAACAAACCCCCAAACTTATAACCTATTAAAAAACCTATGACACATGAAATCAGTAAATCAATCTGCGACAGTGGTTTACCTACAACCATAGTTTCATACTCCGGAAAAAACAATCCCTGCTTTGCCTTTCTCCTCAATTCGGTAGAGGTAGCCCATGCAGCACCAATAAAGGCCAAGGCTACCATAAAACCAAACACCTTTAATATACTCAACCATTCAGGCATGGGCCTGCCCAATAGCGACTGTAATAAAATTTGAAAATCAGGGAACATGGTGGTAAAGGTAGTATTAAATGGGTAATGGTAAAATTGAAGAAATAGTTAAGAGGATTATAAGATTTACCCGTAAACCCATTATTTAAGTATAAAGGCTACTTTTGCCAATATGGGTACAAAAAACATTTTGTATTATATTTTTTCTGTGGTGCGGGTATTACTATACCCCCTTGCATTGATATATGGTGCTATAGTATGGCTTAGAAACCGGCTTTATGATACTAAATTTTTCACTTCTATAGAATTTAGCGTACCTATAATTACCGTAGGCAACCTCTCTACTGGTGGTACAGGCAAAACCCCGCATGTGGAATACCTAATCCGAATGCTGCATTACCAATACAAGGTAGCCACCATGAGCCGGGGCTACAAACGCCATACCCAGGGTTTTATAATTGCCGACGAGCATACCAATGCCCTGAGAATTGGCGATGAACCCATGCAATACCACATGAAATTCCCCGAACTAGTGGTAAGTGTGGCCGAAGAAAGAATGCTGGGTATCCCCGCCCTCCTACAGCGCAAACCCGAAATTGATGTAATCCTGCTCGACGATGCCTACCAACACCGATCAGTAAGGGCAGGTATGAATATACTAATTACTGACTTTTCCCGCCCCTATTATAAAGACCACATACTTCCCTTTGGTAGCCTTCGCGAAGGCCGTGGTGCTGCCAAAAGAGCCAATATAATCATTGTTTCCAAATGCCCGCCCGACCTTAGCCGCGACAAGGCCAAAGAAATGGTAACTGCCATAAAACCATTGGCCCACCAACAGGTATTTTTCACTGCAATAAACTATGGCGCCCCCTACGACTTTTTCACCCGTGAACCCGGAAATATCTCAGGAAGTAATATAATATTAGTTTGCGGCATAGCCCGCCCAGAACCATTGGAGGCCATGCTAAAACACAATGCCGCCGATGTGCATACCCTCTCTTATGCCGACCACCACTATTTCGTAAGCAGCGACCTGGAAGAAATAAAAGAAACCTGGGATAAATGGGACGTACTCAATAAGGTAATCATCACCACCGAAAAAGACGCTGCCCGCCTTCACCTCCACTATGGCAAACTCCATGATATGGGCATAACCATAATGGTGCTCCCCATAAACATTTACGTACTCTTTGGTATGGAAACCACCCTTGATGCCATCATTCTGCGGTATGTTGAAGATGTCATAAATGATAATAAAGACCCATTTGGGATTGAGAATTAATCAGTCATGTCAGTTTATTTAACTACGAGTAATGAAAACTTACTACATCACTGTATACCTACTTTGTTTATTCAAAATAGTCCTTGCTAGCTCTAATTGTTCCTCTGTAAGACCAATGTAAGGACTTGTTTGTATTAGGTTCTCTTTCAAAAAACCAGGTAGGTCATTGAGCGACTTGTCATCATCAAGAATGAGGAATAGGTCATGAATAACAGTAACATTAAACCAGCTAATAATCTCATCTTTTCTACTGAGATTATTGATATTTTCAGGTAGGCATTTTAAATATTCAATATCAATACTCCTATTTCTAAAAATACTCTTCCATTCTTCAACACTGTAATTCGACTTATGAGAAGTGGTCAATATTATAGTACAATCCCTAGAAATCAAATTATTAAGTACATGAGTAGCCTTAGCACTAAATGCCGGAAAACCATCCATAAGTAATTCAGGTTTTGACCAGCTTTTGGCAGGAACCATTACACCATCTATATCTAACGATATCAGCATTACACTACAAATTTATTGATTATTTCACCAATTCTACTTGACTTGCTTAAATTGGTAGTAGTTACATTTCAGGTGCGGGTGTTCCACCAGGATCACCCGTGTCAACTTAATAAATGGGTCTGCGACCGGAATTCAAAGTTCTAAAGTTGAAACAATAAGCAAAGCCCAAAAACGAACCATTATATTTTGCCCCAGAGGGGCTATCGGTTTGTAGTAAAATTTTAGAAATGGCAGTATGCCCCAGAGGGGCTACCGGTTTGTATAATCACAAAAAAAACATTGTCCAATTTATTCAGCTTCAATCTGTGTTTTCTACAGATCACTCTCACCTACACTCTATCTAATGCACTCCAAAATCTTAGTATACAACAAAGCCTCATCAATAGGTTTAGATATATAATCATTCATACCCACTTCTTTACATTTCTCTACATCCACAGATGTCACATCGGCAGTCAAGGCTATAATAGGAATTTGTGAATTCAATACTTCCCTTATATAGGTAGTAGCTTCAAAACCATTCATTTCCGGCATTTGCAAATCCATAAGAATAATATCGTAGGTATTCACTTTTAGCTTTTCAATAGCTAATTTTCCATTTGCGACAATATCCAGCTCGAAACCAAAATTGAGCAATATGATTTTGATTAAAAGCTGGTTTAGCGATACATCTTCGGCCACTAAAACCCTTACTTTCTTTATGTCCTCCTTCACCTCAGCTACAAAAACCTTCTCAACATTTACTGGCAAACCTATAACCTGTTCTGCTTTCTTGAAACTTAAAACAAAGCTAAAAACCGACCCAACCCCAAATTCACTCATTACACTTATAGTACCACCTTGCAGCTCCACCAATTGTTTCACTATCGCCAATCCCAGTCCTGTTCCACCATACGAACTGGTAGTTTCTCTACCTGCTTGTTCAAAATCATTGAATATGCCGCTTAGCCTATCCTTCTTTATACCTATACCTGTATCAGCAAGGCTAAATTGGATGGTTATTTTTTCCTCATCTTCCGTAAGCCGCTTTGCACTAAACTTTATTTGTCCGTTATGTGTAAATTTCACAGCATTACTTACCAGGTTTAATAAAATTTGATGCAGTCTCAATGAATCGCCCAACAAAATCTCTGGTATTGAACTATCATATTCCCTAATAAGCTCAATATTCTTCTCCCTGATTTTTGTTTCAAATAAATGCAACATTGTAGTTATCGATACAGATAGGTTAAAAGGAGTTTGTTCAAAGGTCATTTTACCGGCATCCACTTTCGCCAGATCCAGTATATCATTGATTAATATAATGAGCGCATCGCCCGATACCTTTACCGCACTAATATATTCCCTTTGCTTTTCATCAAGTTTCGTCTTGAGCAACACATTTGTGAACCCTACAATGGCATTCATAGGTGTCCTTATTTCATGGCTCATATTAGCCAAAAACTGTTGCTTACTCTTCACAGCATCTTCGGCTATCTGCCTCCTATGCTCAGCTTCCTTCTTGGCTTCAATCAGTTCATTTTTGGCAATTACATGTTCTGTTACCTCATAAGAGATAACAGTAACCCCAGATATTGACTCATCCGTCTCAAGGTAAGGCTGGTATACAAAATTAAAATATACATCGGTCATTTTGCCATTTCGTTTCATCGGTAATAACAATTCATAACCCTGGTAAGGTATACCGGTTTTATAAACACTACTGAGCAATGCAGGAACCGGCCCGTCTTTTTGCTCAGGTAATACATCAAATACGGGTTTACCAATAATAGCGTTTCCTTTGCCCCACATTTCCTTTATACTTTCATTGGCCAGTGCCACAACCATCTCCTCACCTTTCAAAATGGCAAAGGCAAATGGTGATTGCATCAGCATCATATTATAGCGTTTATTGCTTTCATCTACTAGTTTATGTGCCTTTTTCTCAGCTTCAAGTTCCAGCTCCAGCACTTTTTTCTCCTTTAGTTGCAGCTCCGTCGCTAGTTGCCTCACATCTGTAATATCTATTATTGTGAGTATTATTAGCTCCTCATTCTGGCTGGGCTGTATAATACGGTGCGCATTTAGCAACATCGTTTTATGTCCTATCACCTGAAAATCCTGCTCCACTTCAAAATTATGGAAACGGATATTTTTAGGCACTATATCTTCTATCAGTTCCCGCAACCTGGGTATATTCCACTGGTTATCACCCAGTTTATACAGCGATTGCCCTATACTATCCTCCTCTGTTACATGAAATGTTTTGCAAAACGATTTGTTGGCCGATTTTATCCTTATGTTTTTATCCAGTATCAGCATGGGTTCAGGCACTGTTTCCAATATTGCCTCATAATAAGTATAGAGTTCTTCAATGTGCGTTATTCGGGCATGCAGTTCCTGGTTACTGGTGATTAGCTCTTCGTTAGTCGATTCTATTTCTTCTTTCGATGTTTCCAGTTCTTCATTCAGGCTCTGCAATTCCTCATTGCTCGATATTATTTCTTCATTGGCACTTTGCAGTTCTTCATTTGCCGCTTCCTGATCATCGGTTATAGACCCCATATCAGCACGAGCAGCCGCTAGTTCTTCTTCCAGTTTTTTAATCCTGCGGTCTTTAGCAATAGAGTTATTCTTTCCCCCGCCGGTCGATGGCTCATTAAGCTCCATTTCCTGCCCGGTGAAAACTACAATTAGTAATGGTCCTTCACCTTCTATTTCAAGTGGTGCAACTTCCAGGTTTACTATTCGCAGGGCTACACCCGGCTTATCATGGTTTATTTCAATTCCGGTTTTGCGAACAGTCTGCTTGGTTTTTATAGCATGGTGGATAACATTGCGCAGCTCAAAAGTGATTTCCAAGTGCACCATCTTCAAAATATTAAAGCTAGCCTTGCCCGATGTATGGCTTATATACAATTTTGTTGCCCCTCTGAATTCCAGTATATCCATTTCGTAGTTAATCACTACACTCGCAGGCATATAACGGCTTAAAAGCACTGCATCAAAGGCATTGCTCAAGTTGGCTGCTGTTGAAATAGGTATTTTCTTAGGTACGGTACTGGCATTATTATTTTGCAATAAATTATTATTCGAGACATAGCCAGTTATCTCAGGCAACCTGTTAATGCCCGATTTCTTTTTGCAGGTGTATATTTTAAATTTCTTATTGAGCGGGGTAAACAATTGTGATGAAGTACCCACCGTTTCACTCTTACCCAACATCAGGCTGCCACCATCACGTAGTGCAAAGTGAAAGGTAGCAATTACCTTCTTTTGGGCAAAGGCATCGAGATAGATAAGCAGGTTGCGGCAGGTAATAAAATCCATCCTCGAAAAAGGCGGGTCTTGCAATATATTATGCTGTGCAAATACACATACATCACGCAGCGACTTAGAAATGCGGTATTTGTCTTTCGA
>CAIWHI010000533.1 GCA_903912435.1 uncultured Bacteroidota bacterium
AAACAGTACCACCGCTCAACGCAGTATGGGTCTTAATAGCCTTAGAAGCTTGTAGCACGGTGGTGAGCAACCTTTCCATGAATGGGCCAATGAAACCATGAGTCTTAGCAGTTTTTACAGCAATCTTAATCTGTCCAAGAATTTCATAATCACCCAGAATCTGTGAATCAAGCCCTGCACCTACCTGAAACAGGTGTTCCATAGCCTTCTTACCATTCTTAATATAAGCAGTTTGCTGGAAGGTAGCCATATCGCCGGCACAAACACTGCAAAGCAAGCTCGATAATTGGCAATGGTGCTCAGCAAAACCATATATTTCAGTTCTGTTGCAGGTAGACAAAATGAAGAATTCGTTTACGCCATATTCCTGTGCAACAGATAAAAGTTGTGCATACTGATCATTATTAACGGCAAACATTCCCCTGAGTGCAGCGTCGGTTTTCTTATAATTGATACCTGCTACCCAAAAATCCTGAATGTTTTGTTTGTCTTTAGTATTCATATACTTTGGTTAAATGCTCGGTACAAAGATACCACCACCACAATCCACAGCATAATATCTGTGTCATGAAGTCGTCATTTAAGCGTATGATATTAGTCATAAAAATTTCTAACGGCGGTCATAATTCTCAAATACACCCAATCCAAATGACACTAAAATGACAATCTAATTAATTGATAATGAATAAATAACAAGGAATAAACAATCAATATCTGATTTTGGATTTCAGATAATAATTAATAAAATTATACATACATAATATGCAGATATTTACATGATTATTATCATGATTTTGGAAGGGGGTGTTTTTGGGAATTAGACTGACTACGCAGCATAAGGGCTTTTTTTCATTACCAATGATTCGGAAATATAGAATGTTGGCGTAAGGTTTTTACCAAGTGACGCCAAGGCGGGTGCAGGCAGCTTGAGCCGATTTATACCTCTGGCGCGAGTGTTCCGCAGGATCACTCGTGTCTTCGCAAATCAGCCGGTCTGTGACCGGAATTCAATGCTCTATAGCCCAAACCTTGCACCCAAGCCCTATAACCACAATAAAACTCTTAAACAGCCATTTCAGAGAAATCAGAAAAATCAGCTTCAATCTGCGGTTCAGACAAAAAATGCTGGGCAGGATTTAAAAGAACCCTAAGCCCAATCTTTCCACATTTCTCCCAAAAATTTGCCATCCTCCCAACAAAGCCCAAACTTTGCACCCTAAAAGATTGGAATATTGATACCTTCTTGGCCGTTCTGTTTCCAGCAAAACATAACCAATATCGCAATTGCCCCAGAGGGGCTACCTGTTTGTAGCAAAAAAATATCCAGAATAAGTACACTGCCCCAGCGGGGCTACCGGACCCCACCATAAATATGAATTAGGCAATTACAAACTATAAACTACTACTTTATTGACTATATAATATCCTATTTCAACTCGCAATACCAGTAGCCCCGGCCTTCAGGCCGGGGAATAAAAACTAAAACATATAGGCTTTAGCCGAAATTTGGTACGCATGGAATCCCCCTAAAACTAATTTTGG
>CAIWHI010000534.1 GCA_903912435.1 uncultured Bacteroidota bacterium
GAGGTGCACGATGGCAGTGCTATCATGAAATTTTTTAAGATACTATTTCAAAAGTAATTATTAAACCCATTTCCTATTTCTGTGCATTTATAGCTGAGAGTAGATACTATTACACGTTAAAACAACTTTATAATAGGTTCTACAATAACACTTCAATAGGATTTAGATAGGTGCGATTTCAAGTATATTATGTAGTTTTATGGGCTAAAGATAATACCTCAATTATTTTTCCATGATTTACATTATATTAATTATTGTTGTAATCATTTCTGCAATCATATCTTTTGTATTGCCTGATGGCAATCTAAAGGGTATTATATTGATGGTATTACTCGTCATCTTTTTTATACTTGTAGGGCTAATACTGTACTCTGTCTTTCTGGGGGTTTAAAGTGGGCAATTTTTTTTGTTCTTATAACTGCAACTTTTATCCTTTCAACAATCTCCTTAAGCTCACAAGGTGTACAAATATTACTACAGGTACAATCACAGCAGGCAATAAAACAAATGGAAAATATAGAATAGCAATATTAGGTTGCTCAAATGCAAACTGCTGAATAGGAGATGGTACTGATAAAATTCCATTAATCATTACATTCAAAACCAGTCCTAAGCATACAATGTTCCAGCCTATAAGTATTGATTTGCTTAGTTTGTTGATCACAAATCCATAATAATAGATCAAAGGAGCTGTTAATCCTGAAATAATATCCCAATTTCTACCTTCAAATGTCATTAGTTGAGGTATTGCCTTATGTAAAGCCAGCCAGTATAAAACAATTTCTACCGGAATTCGGATAATATGCATGATGCAAAGAGTTTTTATATTCATTGCATCTATGAAATGTCGTCCCCTATTGGTAACAAATAATAAGATAATTGAGATGGTTGGTGCGATTAATACTATTGGAAATCTGGGTGGGAAAGATTGAAATTGAAGATAAAATCCTGAAATACTTAGGGCACATTGTACACCTGCCCAAATAATTAGAATAATTGCAACCGGTCCCGGTGTTCTGGTGGCCTTTGAAAATAGAGTTATTAGGGTTAAAAATGTAATGATAAATACCGCATAAACATAGATTGGAAGTGTAGCCATTGCAAGTGAATTTTATAATGCAAAGGAAGATTTAAAAAAGTGCTTGCTACTTGCCAAATGACAAGAAATGGGAACTAACTAATCTTTTTTTGAAAATTCACGCCTGATCCTACTCAATGAAGTGTCAGTAATACCGAGGTAGGAGGCAATATGTTTTAGTTGGGCAAACTTAAATATTTCGGGATTAGTGGCTATTAGTTCAGTATAGCGTTCTTCGGCAGTCTTATTAATAAGGCTAAGGGTACGTTGTTTATATGACGAAAATTCTTTTACTAATATTTTCCGTCCAAATTCCCTGAATTCAGGTAGTGTATGAAATAGATTATTGAGCTGGTCAAAAGTGAGATGAAATGCCTTGCAATCGGATAGTGCCTGTATTGATTCCATTGATGATGTACGCATAAAAAAGGATGTTACCTCCAGAACCACCCTGTTTTTTGGGTAGAAATAGGTGCTTACTTCATTGCCCTCTGTATCTATTGTGTACGCCCGCATAAAGCCTTCAACAAGGAATAAATAATCGTTGCTTACCTTCCCGGCCTTTAGAAAAAAGTCATTTTTGGCGTATTCTCTTTCTTCAAATTCGTTAGCAATATTAATTATTATATCCTGTGATGCAGGGAGATTGCTTTGGATAAAATTGATTAGTGGATCTCTATTCATTGTGTTGTTGTTCCTTATTAAAAATACACTTTTCCACGCAAATATTCTATCCTGCATTCTCATGACCATAGTCAGTTTTTGCATTGACTAATGTCACCTGAATGGGGGGGCATGTATTTTACTTTTACGGGCAATTTAAATACTCTTTCTAAAAATATTATTATGGCAATCAAGATTACTGACGAATGTATCAATTGTGGTGCATGTGAACCAGAATGTCCTAATGGGGCTATTTATGCAGGTGGTGAAGCCTGGCGTTTTTCAGATAATACCTCTCTCTCGGGTATGTTTGTATCTAAAAGTGGTATTTCGGGCGATGCCGATGAGGGTCATGATGCCATAGCTGATGATTTATATTATATAGTATCTGATAAGTGCACCGAGTGTGTAGGTTTTCACGATGAGCCACAATGCGCTTCGGTTTGCCCGGTTGACTGCTGCGTAAAAGACGAAGATAATGTAGAAACGCCTGCAGAACTTGAAGCTAAGAAAGCAGCTTTACACCCATAGTTTTTCATTTAATATTTCTTAAGACATGCTTTTGCATGCCTTAAATTAATAAGCAATTCAATTATTTATAATGGAAGCAACCATTGAGCAAAAAACAGGGCATGATTATACCCTGGTTGAAGCAGAAAGTATAGTAATTAGGTTTAGTGGCGACTCAGGCGATGGAATGCAACTTACCGGAACCCAGTTTACTGATACTGCCGCATTTTTGGGTAATGACCTAAGCACATTCCCCGATTTCCCCGCCGAAATAAGAGCCCCGATCGGTACTACCGCCGGGGTTTCTGGTTTTCAGGTGCACTTCGGTAGTAAAGAAATATTTACTCCAGGGGATGAGTTTGATGTATTGGTAGCAATGAATGCCGCAGCATTGAAAGTGGATTTACCAAGGCTTAAAAAAGGTGGTATCATCATTACCAATACTGCAGGTTTCGATAAAAAGAACCTTAGTCTTGCCGGTTTCCCTGATGGCGTCAACCCGCTTGAAGACAGCAGCCTTGATAATTATTTGGTTCATAAACTGGATATTTCGAAGCTCACCAAGGAAAGCCTTGCAGGTTCAGGCCTTGGTATGAAGGAGATAGAGCGTTCCAAAAACATGTTCGTGCTAGGTATCCTCTTCTGGATGTTTGATGAAACCATGGATTATACCATCAATTTCATCAAAGAAAAATTTGCCAAAAAACCAGATATAGCCCTGGCTAATATCAATACCCTCAAGGCCGGTTGGAATTTCAGCGACAATACCGAAATCTTTACTACCAGGTACAAAGTAGCTTCGGCTCAATTGCCAAAGGGTGAATACCGCAATATTTCGGGCAACCACGCTACAGCCCTGGGCCTTGTAGCCGCTGCCGAACTTTCGGGCTTGCCTCTTTTTCTAGGTTCTTATCCTATTACCCCGGCTTCAGATATTTTGCACGAACTGTCTAAATACAAGACAAGTAATGTAAAAACTTTCCAGGCGGAGGACGAAATAGCCGCTATATGTGCTGCCATAGGTGCATCATATGCAGGTGTGCTTGGTGTTACCACTACATCAGGCCCCGGTATGTCACTTAAGTCTGAAGCAATGGGTCTGGCTACAATGCTGGAAATTCCCCTAGTTATTGTCAATGTTCAGCGTGGTGGGCCAAGTACGGGCCTACCTACCAAAACCGAGCAGAGCGACCTGATGCAGGCCATGTATGGCAGGCATGGCGAAGGCCCTATGCCGGTATTGGCTGCATCTTCCCCTTCAGATTGTTTCAACACAGTTTTGGAGTGCGCACGTATAGCTGTAGAGCACATGACCCCGGTTATCTGCCTCACAGATGGTTATATTGCTAATGGTTCTGAACCATGGCGCTTCCCTAATGCCGATGATTTAGTGCCATTCAAAGCACAGTTTACTACCGAAAATAATAATCCTGATGGCAGCTTCCTACCTTACAAGCGCGATGAGAAATTATCACGCCCATGGGTAAAGCCTGGTACCAAAGACCTCATGCACCGTATAGGTGGGCTTGAAAAGCAAAATGAGACAGGTAATGTGTCTTACGATGCTAAAAATCACGAGGTAATGACCCGCCTAAGGGCTGAAAAAATCAGGAAAATTGAAGATTATATCCCGCTGGCAAAACCTGACAGCGGAAATGAAACCGGTCCATTAGTGGTGCTGGGTTGGGGTTCTACCTGCGGTGTTATTAAAACTGCTGTGCATGAATTGATTGCAGAGGGGTATGATGTGGCACATGTGCACCTGCACCACCTCAATCCATTCCCAAAAAACCTGGGCGAATTGCTAAGTGGGTATGAAAATATACTGGTACCCGAAATGAACTGTGGCCAATTGATTAACCTCATCAAGGCTAAGTACCTCTTACCGGCTACAGGCTATTCAAAAATGCAGGGGCAGCCATTTACTACCCGCGAAATAAAAAACAAAATTCTGGAATTTCTTAAATAATATTCAATGACAACAATAGCAGAACAGGTAGCGGCACCTAAGCTTACGGCCAAAGATTTTGCATCTAACCAGGAAGTAAAATGGTGCCCGGGTTGTGGCGACTATTCTATTGTGAAACAGGTGCAAACCGTATTCCCCGATTTAGGAATACCCAAAGAAAATATCGTTTTCATTTCAGGCATAGGCTGTGCAGCCAGGTTCACCTACTATATGGATACCTATGGTATGCATAGCATACATGGCCGTGCGGCAGCTATAGCTTCAGGTGTTAAGGCAGCAAATCCCGAACTAAGTGTTTGGGTTATTTCGGGCGATGGTGATGCATTTTCAATAGGTGGCAACCATTTTATCCACCTCATGCGCAAAAACTTCGACCTTAATTACCTGGTATTCAACAACCAGATATATGGCCTCACCAAGGGGCAATATTCCCCAACATCTGAAAAAGGCAAGGTGGCTAAGTCAACCCCATTTGGCTCGGTTGAAGAACCATTCAACCCAAGCGAACTGGCCCTGGGTGCAAGGTGTAGCTTCGTGGCCCGCTCTATGGACCGCGACCCCAAACATATGCAGATGGTGCTGAAGCGTGCCAATGACCATAAGGGTACCTCATTTGTAGAGATTTACCAGAACTGTACTGTCTTCAACGAAGGTGCTTTCTTTGCGTTCTCAGAAAAGGACACTAAAAAGGAAAAAGCAATATTCCTGGAGCATGGCAAACC
>CAIWHI010000535.1 GCA_903912435.1 uncultured Bacteroidota bacterium
AACCCGGTACCTTGCATAGTTATTGACCCATTTGTTAAAAAAGTAAACGATGGGAGATTAGCTGATATTGCCCCTTCAGTATTGAAACTAATGGGGCTCGAATCTCCACAGGAATTGACAGGAAAACCTTTATTTTAATACCATGACACATTCAAAAAACGCAACAATCATTAGCTCATCATCAGTACCACCATTTAGTTTTAAAGCCTTATCCAGATAGGTGATTGCATCATTGTATTTTTTAGCCCGCTCGTAATAATCAGCGGCACGCAGGGGGTACATTTTATCATCTGGCTCTGCTACCGATAATTCCGCCATTATTTTTGCGGCACCTTCATTATCATTGCGGTCAGCCAATATGGTAGCGTATTGCTCCTTATACCATTTATTAGTCTCATCAAGTTTTATGGCTTTCTTAATATTTGCTTCAGCTTTCTCACTATTCCTGTTACTATAATAAAGCCTTGATAATTCGAAAAAAGTGGCAGAAACTTCAGGTCGTTTAAGCGAATATTGCTCATAGTAATCCCTTGCCATGGCGGTATCACCACGCATTTTAGCCATTATAGCATCGTAAAACAAACCATCGGCCTTGGTTCTCTTGCCTATTGCCGACATTTCTGTTGTATCACCAGCCTCTGGTTGGCCATAAACAGGTAGAAATGAAACGCATATGCATATCAATAACAATAAATACCTACCAATAACTAATCTCATATTTGCGTTGAAAAATCCCCGATGCTTAGTTCTCTGGACATTTCTATGTAAGTTACATTTTTACCTAACATAGAAGTATGCATGTGCGCATTTTTAACAACACTATGAGATTGTATGATGCTGTTCTTGATTCTTGAGTCTTCTACTACCACTCCTGCTTCCAAAGAAACGTGAGGGCCGATAACCGAATTTTTCACTACTACGTTCTCACCTATGAAGCAGGGCTCAATAATAGTAGAGTCTGTGATTACAGCACTCGGGCTGATTAATTGCTCACTTCCCTTCTTGTTTTCAAGTGTACGCTGATTGGTATAGATTGTAGCATCCTTATTACCACAATCCAGCCATTCCTCCACCTGTCCGGTATAGAACTTAACGCCAATTTGCAGCATGTGCTCCATAGCATCGGTAATCTGGTATTCACCTTTCAGCAGGATATTATTATCTATGAGTCGTTGCAATTCCTTTTTCAGTCCCTCACCATCCCTGAAATAATAAACCCCAATAATTGCCAGGTCAGAAACGAATTCCTTTGGTTTCTCCACAAAAGCCTCTATTTCACCGTCATCTTTTAGCTTCACCACACCAAATGCAGTTGGGTCTTCTACCTTGTGCGTCCAGATAATTGCATCCTTATTCGTATCAATACTGAAAGTGGCCTTAAATAAGGTATCGGCAAATGCTATAAATACATTACCGGCAAGGGTATCACCAGCACATAATATAGCGTGTGCAGTTCCTAAGGGTTTTTCCTGGTAGCAAATTTTACCCTTTGCACCTAGTGCTGCAGCTACGCTACATAAGTGGTCTTCTACTTCCTTACCAAATGCAGGCGAAATGATAAAGGCTATCTCATCTACTTTTTCATTGCATGTAGCAATAATATCCTCCACCAGTCTTTGCACAATAGGCTTGCCGGCTACGGGTAAAAGTGGTTTGGCAGTAGTTAATGTATGAGGCCTCATGCGTTTGCCCATTCCGGCCATTGGGATAATGATATTCATATTATATTTTTAGTCTTTTTAGTATAATTATTGGATTTTTAATGCACTCCCGAACTACCAAAACCACCGGTATTTCGTGTTGTTTCGTCCAGGTCAGCCACTGCCTCCCATGCTACACGCTCATGCTTTGCCACAATTAGCTGGGCTATTCGCTCCCCATCATTTATTACCTGTTCTTCCTCACTCAGATTAATTATTGCCACCATTACCTCACCCCTATAATCACTGTCAATTGTTCCGGGAGCATTTACCACTGTCAGTCCCTTCTTTATTGCCAGCCCGCTACGTGGCCTCACCTGTGCCTCATACCCCATCGGTATCGCCATATATATACCTGTAGGTATCAGTTTCCTACCCATTGGTTTAATAGTCAGCGGCTCCTGAAGCCAGGCTCGCAAATCCATCCCACTAGCTCCACTAGTCTGGTAAACCGGCAATTCATGTGGCGACTTATTGATAATCTGAACCTGTAAATGCATATTGAGGCGCAAAGGTAAGGAACGTTGATTAAATAAAGTCTACCAAATGGCGTAGGTATTTTACTTTTATGCTTGGAACATAATCCGCGAATAGCGACCTATAAATATTCTCCTCACAAATATATACCGAACAACCTATAACACATTTTTCGCTGTTTTTGGCTCCATAGAAGCTAAAGGCTTTGTAGGAACTTCTAATGCAAAATGATAACTGCTCCATCGGAGTATCTAATGTTTAGCACTAAAGTTCTTTGAAAATGACATGGCCAAAATCACGAAGCCAATAATATATACAATCAGAAAAGGGCGGATACGGCACCCTCTCCCTTGGAGA
>CAIWHI010000536.1 GCA_903912435.1 uncultured Bacteroidota bacterium
CATGATATACTATAAGAATACTTAATAAAGCTGAAATATACCTTAGCGCGGTTCTCGCCACAAACATTTTGCAATTATAAAATGTAGTTTTCAGACTTTTATACGTCCCTGTATATTTAAATTTAGATGGGCTCCATTTATTCAAATACCAAAACCGGCATAAACATAGGATTGCAGGTATAGTAAAAAAATTATAAAATGGCCACCATATAAATGTCTTACCTATTTGAGGTGGGATATTTTCACCTATGAACACATGAGTATGACAATTGATAATAGGTGCCTTTTCTGTAGCTTGATCCTGACTCATTTCGTATATTTTGAAGTAAATATATTAACTTTATAGTTTAGAACGTATAAAATCTCAACATTTTTATTCCAATATTATACTATTGTATTCTTAAGTATGAGTAGATTTTAATTAGTCATTGTTAATTATAAAGATTAACAAATATTGACAACAAAAGCTCTTTCAAATACCTGCATAAATTCCTCCTTAAAAAGGTCTGATTATTGACAAGCCTCCAAAAAAATCTTGACTAAAATACATACAAATTTTTCACATCATTACTCTACCACCAAGTCCCAAATACATAATTAACCCCTACCCTCAACAACCCGAAATTAACAGGAATTTGGTGTGATTGTTGGGCAAATTCGATGGAGGTTTGGGAGGCATAGGATTGCAGACTTGTAGTAAGAGTATTAGAATATTGGGCAAACCAGCAAATTTTGTTGCCAATAAGTAGATTGGTTTTCAAGCCATAACTTGCGGACATGGGAGTTGCCACATAGTATAAACTGCGGCCATATACCATTGATGGCATTATGGTCATCCTGCCTCCAGCTATTGGGCCAGCGGTAAAAGTAACCTTCTTGCTGCCTGCTATTACCACTTGCAGGCCAATTGTAAACTCATCATCAAAGCCCAAGTTAATGCCCTTTAATTTTGATACAGGTAAGGTAAACGCTGTGGAAAACCAATCCTTATTGGGATTGAACCTAAAATCCATGCAATTATTGATTTCCAAAATGAGGTATTTGTCAATCATTGTTACCCCATAGTTGCCATTGATGCTAAAACCCTCATTGAAGGGCATGTCTTTTCCTGCATTGTTGGTGATAATGCCTGTACCCAATCCAACATAAATATCCTTTAGGTTGATATTCCTTTTAATGTGCGGCTTATAAAAGGGTGAATTCGGGTCACTGCTTGCAGAATCGTCTGCAGGGATAACTGGGTCGGCAGGTTTTGCCAGATTGGGATTGAGTGGGATTTTGGACCTGCCAGGTTCTGGCGTGGCCTTGGGCTCAGGGCTACCTGGCTCCCGGCTCACCTTATCTACCAGAGCTACGTGTTTTGTAACTACTTTTTCATTTTCCTTTTTGGCATATAGGTTATTAAAAGCCGATAAAACCACTGTAATTACTAAACAACCAATTATCCTTTTCATAGACGTTCATTGTATCTAGCCATTGATTAAAAAAAACAGGAGCCGATATAAATAAATAATTGCGGGTTTCATTTTTAGGATAGCCCTAATTCCTGCTAAAAGTGAGCAGGAATTATAGATTTTATTAAAAATAAAACTTCTATGTAAAAGTAATTTATGTCAAAAAAATAAAGGATGATTTCAATCAGGAAAATTAAAATCAGGCAGAAAGAAATTTACTATTGGCTGGCAATATCAAATATACCATCAGTAATGTGGCAAACCTGCCCACTATCCACAGCATCGAATGAAAAGGTACCGGCAATAATATCACCATCATAATAGGTTACATGTACATAACCGGTATGGCTATTGTCGGTCTGAAAGAAATGGAGATTTGTACCCGAGCTAGGCGTATTATAAAATGCACCGGTGATGCTGGGATATACTACCGTAGGATCCATATAAATAGGATATGTGCCAGTAGTGCTATCGAACTTTATTTGTATACCCAAATTGTTCATTCCAGTATTATCACTAGCATATATACCGAAATAATTACTCCCGTTAGTATATTCCACTCCCCCATCAGGGCCTAAATATATACCCATCCCAGTAGGATGTACTAAATGCCCCCTGATAACTATAGCACGACCATTTAACCGGTAGGCTACAATGTTTTTGCCACTATGGCTAAGTGTAGGGTATTGGTCTACTTTAGTACAACCGGCTAAAACGTAGAGTAATGCAAAAATCAAAATGGCTATTTTCATATTATTCGGGTGTTTATCAAATATAAGGCATAATCGGCATTAATAAACAAATATGACACTAGTATCCATAACATTACAAGTA